>JAGBXM010000010.1 GCA_017629275.1 Clostridia bacterium | reverse complement strand
GGAAAAGGCAAGGGCTCAGGGCAATTCCTTTGCCGCGATGGAATTGGCTTCCATATATCAGCAACCCGAGGTGCAAAATTATCAAAAGGCCTATGAATGCGCCGTGATGGCGGCCGAACACGGTGTGGGCGAGGGTGAGTTTCTTTTGGCCAATTTACTGTTTTTGGGCCGTGGCTGCGAGCCCGATATGAACAAGGCTTACGAGCTTTTTAAACGGGCCTTTACTCACGGAATTCACTATGCGTCGGTTATGACGGCACGTATAGAAAAACTCAAAGGAAAATAAATAAAAATTCATAAAAACACAAGGGTTGTCTCACTTGGCGGTGAGACAGCCCTTGTGTTTTTTGTCGTTACAGTTTGGTTTTCGCGATATTATTATTTATCCATTCAATCAGTTTTTGACGATTGCAATCGTTTGTTACGTAAACGTTTTGCTTGATTTTATTCAGGTAGTAGGTGTTGGCATAACATCTGCTTTTACCCGATTGGGTGATCTTTGCCGTACTGAAAAACGGATAGTTGCACCCGAACATTTTTTTGGATTCGTCCTTATCAAAAAATGGCTTGAGTTTTTTGGAACTTGTTTCGCTCAAGATCGGAAGAACATATTGCTCGATAAGGTCTTGCGCTTTGAGTTCGGATACGTCGATAAGCCCACTTGGGGATGTGATACAGTCGGTCTCGGACGCAGGTGTCGCGCCGTTTGTTATGATCGGGCCGCGCGTCACGGATACTAATTGCAGGGTTCTGACAAAGACCTCGGAGGTATCCTGAATGTCTTTGGTAAGGTGTATTATCGGGTTTAAAATGCACGTTTCAAAACCGTAATCGGAATATAGTCTTACAGAGTAGTTGCCAAGTCCCCATTTGTTTTTTAAGCAGTCGTTAAGTGTGTCCACAAAGTCCTGCAGATTCTTTTTATCGGTATCGCTTACAAACTTGGGTGTGGCGAAAACCACAACGGCCTCTGAAGCCTCGATAAAACTGTAAAGACAGAGTACGGTGCGAAGCATTTTTGAAGGCACGGCATCGTCACCCTTTTTGTAATGCAAGCCGCTTGTGTGAAAAGCAACGTCGCAGGCAAAATACTTCTTTTTATCAATAACACACCCTAAAGCGTCAATTTCAAGCTGCCGTATGATCTGACTTGAGGATTGACCTTTGGCAAAGTCCGGAAACTCAATGCGTATATCATCTAAAAGACGGTCGGCCTTGTCCTTGTTTATACCTAAATGTATGGCGGCCTTCCAGTTTGTTTGCACAATGTCGCATCTTTTAACGTGTCTCAGCCACGACTGCATTAAAGATTCGCCAACGTCTACCGACATAATAACAGCTCCTTTGACGGTGTGTTTAATCTTATCATAGCATTGCACGTCACTTATGTCAATTATAAATTTTTTCAAATATTTTTCAAACAAAGTATTGACAAATATGTTTGAACGAGGTATAATCACGTTGTAAAATCCAAAAAAGGAGTGTTACAAATGTCGAATGATTTGAAATCCGAGTGGACGGTCATAAGCGGTCTGCCCGATCCGAGAGCAAGTATTGACAGTTTGGAAAGTATTATAAAACAGAAACGCCCCGACTTGTTGCCGAGGTTGAACGAGATATCGGGAATGTATAAGGCCTATGAGTTATCAAACGATAAAACCATACTTGAAATGATTATAGCGGAGCTCAGTAAACTGTTGCAGGAGGTCTTGATGTCGGCAGGACGTATCACGGCGCCGACGAGAGGCTTTCCGAACGATTTTAAAGGTGTAGTTACCGAGTTCGTGGAATTTATGGAGAATGAAAAGGGTTTGTCGCAGTCGAGTATTCGCATTTACCGTGCGGCTGTGAAAAAGGCTTTTGGTTTCAAGGAGACCGATAGGGTAGGGCTTGACCTGCTTTTTGAAAAGGCCGAGGGATGTCTTCGTGAGTATTCCGATAACGACGATAAGGATTTCCGTTGGCAGAACCGTAACAATATCTCGGCGGTTCGTGTGTTCTGGGATTTTTTGTGTGAGATTCAGAGTAATAGGTAAGGAGGCGGAATGCTTTGACAGACGGTATGAATCTGCAACGGTTTGAAAGAGCGCAGAACGGCGTTTACGATACTGCGTTGAAAGAAATACGCAACGGTGATAAACGGTCGCATTGGATGTGGTTTGTATTTCCGCAGTTGCGAGGTTTGGGGAAAAGTGAAATGGCAACATTTTACGGTATCGCAGATTTAAATGAGGCAAAGGCTTACCTTGCGCATCCCGTTTTAGGGGCGCGGTTGCTTGAATGCTGTGAGGCGGTGCTTTTAAACAAGAACAAGACCGCTCACGAAATATTCGGCGGCATTGACGCCAAAAAGCTTCGTTCTTCAATGACACTGTTTCTTGTGGCAAGTGACAAAAACGCCGTTTTTCAAGAGGTTTTGGACCGATTTTACGGCGGCAAAAAGGACGGGGCAACTTTAAAAATATTAAATTTATAAAAAGGAGCAATGAAAATGAGTTTTTACGGCAAATGGGAGACGTGGAAGATAGTGTATATACCTAAGGTAATGAACGGCGGTGTAAGAGGCGTTGCTTTGGTTGAAGCGGGTGACCGCGCCCACGCAATGTATACCTTCAGACAACAGTACGAGGGACAGTACATAACGGTCGAGAGTTGCGAAAAGCTTTGATTGACAGGGGTTTTGTATGGATAATATAGAAATCAAAGCAATAGCGGATAAGTGGGATGAGCAGACAACAAAGGTTTTGGATTTAGAGGAGTTGTCGTTGGAAGAACTGCAACAACTCCTTAAAGATACCTATAAAGTTTTAAACTTTTTTAAAGGCGACGAAAAGGTACCGAAAGAGTTAAGCAAACTGTTGCTCAATCTGGAAGAATATTTGTACTATGCGTCCGTGATGGAGGAAAACGAAAAAGGCAAGGGTTTTTATTGTTGGGAAGAAATGTTGTATATTGTCAAGGCTCTGGAAGAAGGATTTATTGACGGAGAGTACAAGTGTGCTTACCCCGAGCTTCTTGTGACCGATATAGTGGATAATCAATATATAATAAATTTAGAAACCGAAAGAATTGAGCAGTTGACTGCGGCAATTCGGAAAAACGCTTGTGAACCGATTTAAATTCAAGTGATTTTAACTCAAACCCCGCCGCCGTGTTTATTTCACGGCGGCGGGGTTTGAGTTATGGATTTCAATAATGGTTACAAAGTAAAATTTGATTGACGGGGCGGGGCAATTATTGTATTATATTATTGTATAATTTAAGGCTCGGTTTTGGGGTTGGCGCTTCGGTGCCGTGACTTGCGATTTCGGGCCGTTTGGAGGATTTTTATGGCAAGAGAACGTTTGGGAAGCCGTTTAGGCTTCATACTGCTGAGTGCGGGTTGTGCTATCGGTATCGGAAACGTATGGAAGTTTCCGTGGATGGTCGGAAGTAACGGCGGCGGTATTTTTGTTTTGATCTATCTGTTTTTCCTGATAGTTATGGGTGTTCCCGTTATGACGATGGAGTTTGCCATCGGCCGTGCGGCACAAAAGAGCCCTGCCGTTATGCACGCGCAGTTAGCTCCCAAGAAACCGATATGGCAGGCTCACGGTTGGGCATCATTGATAGGCTCATATCTTTTGATGATGTTCTATACCACCGTTACCGGTTGGATGCTCAATTACTTCGTTAAGATGGCGGCAGGTGACCTTGAGGGTGTTGATTATGCCGCCGCCAATGCGGCTTTCGGCAATATGGTCTCCAATCCGTGGATGATGATTCTGTATATGGGTATTGCCGTGGCTATCGGCGCGGGTGTATGCTCGTTCAGTCTGCAAAAGGGTCTTGAACGCGTTACCAAGTATATGATGCTGGCGCTCATCGTTATTATGGTGGTGCTGGCGGTCAACAGTTGCTTTACCAAGGGCGGTGCCGAAGGCCTGAAGTTCTATCTTATGCCAAGTGTTGAAAATCTTAAGACGGCGGGTGTCGGTAACGTTATAGTCAGCGCTATGAATCAGGCCTTCTTTACTTTGAGTCTCGGTATCGGTTCTATGGCTATTTTCGGAAGCTACCTCGGAAAAGAGCACACGCTGATGGGTGAGTCGGTCAGAATTGCAGGTCTTGACACCTTTGTTGCCTTTACCTCGGGTCTCATTATTTTCCCCGCTTGTATGGCCTATGATATTCCTGTTGATGCAGGTCCGAATCTTATTTTTGTTACGCTTCCCACTATGTTTGCAAATCTTCCCTTGGGCAGACTTTGGGGTAGCTTGTTCTTTGTATTTATGTCGTTTGCGGCGCTGTCGACCGTTTTGGCCGTTTTCGAAAACATTATGGCCTGCACGATGGACCTTTTCCATATTACAAGCCGCAAAAAGGCATGTCTTATCAACGGTATCGTTCTGTTTGTGCTGTCGGTTCCCTGCGTATTGGGCTTCAGTGTTTGGTCGGGCTTCACACCGTTTGGAGCAGGCTCAAACATTCTTGACCTTGAGGACTTCATCGTTTCCAACGTATTGTTGCCGTTGGGCGCAATGCTTTACGTTATTTTCTGTACTACCCGTTACGGCTGGGGCTGGGACAATTTCACGGCCGAGGCCAATATGGGCAAGGGCCTCAAGGTTCAGAAGTGGATGCGTTTTTACGTGACCTTCATTTTGCCGATAATTATTGCAATACTCTTTGTTATCGGCATCGTTACAAAGTTCTGGGGTGCATAATATGAACGTAAACAGCAGTTTTCTTTACGGCATTGCAATATGCGTCATAATCTTCGTGCTTGTGCAGTCGGTGTTTTTTCTGGTTCGCGCCTACCGTCGCGGCAAGCAGCTTGGAATGAGTACCGCCAAGCTTCGCAAGACCATTGTTTCGACCTGTATTTTTACCGTTGCACCCGCCATTTCGATTCTTTTGGGTGTTATCGCGCTGTCGAAATCCTTGGGTATTCCGTTGCCGTGGATAAGAATGAGCGTTATCGGTGCTTTGACCTATGAGCTTCCCGCCGCCAAGGCGACCGCCGCGGTTTTCGGTATCAATGAGTTGTCCGAGGTCATCACCGATCCCAAAACCTATTCGGCCATTGCCTGGGTTATGACGCTTGGTATTATGCCGAGTATTATTCTGCCGCCCATTCTGATGAAAAAGATCAACAGCGGCGTTGTCAAGCTCCGTCAGAAGGACAACCGTTGGGGTGACATTTTTATGACGTCTCTGTTTTTGGGCATGATCTCGGCCTTTTTGGGTGTCGTTTTTGCCGACGTCAGAGAGGGCTTAAAGGGATGGCTGCCCGTATTCGTTTTGTTGGTTTCGGCCGTTACAATGGCGCTTTGCGGTCTGCTTATCAAAAAGGCTAATTGGAAGTGGCTTGAGACATACGCTATTTCCATCAGTATGTTGGTAGGGTTGATATTTGCCGTGCTTATCGCACCCGTTATGGGTTACGTACCGGAAGGAGTGTGAGCGTGATGAGTGATTATTTGAAGAAAACCGACCGATACGGTAAAATCTGGATATGGACCGCCGCGTTCATTGTCCTTATGGTTCCCGTTATTATCAGTGTGAAATACAACGCCTGGCCGCCTGTTATGGGTGTGCTTGAAGGCTTATTGGGTGTTGCACCCATTTTCTGGACCGTCGGTGTTATCGAGGTTATTACATATACTCCGATGCTCGGTATCGGCGGTACCTATCTCGCGTTTGTTACGGGTAACCTCACAAGTCTAAAGGCTCCGAGCGCCTTGACCGCAATGGAAAATGCCGAGGTCAAGTCAGGCACCGAAGAGGGCGAGGTTATTTCGACCATCGCCATTGCAACAAGTTCCATTGTCACCACGCTTATCATTGCGGCAGGTGTCTGCGTTTTGTCGCTGATTGCTCCCGTGCTTAATTCGCCCGAGTTGAAACCTGCGTTTGATAACATTTTACCTGCGCTTTTCGGCGGTCTTGGTGTTGTTTATATCTCGAAAAATTGGAAGATATCCATTGCACCCATTGTGTTTATGGTGGCACTGTTTCTCATCGTTCCGAGTCTTGCGGGTTCGGTCGGTGTGCTTGTGCCCGTCGGCGTTATTATTACACTTATCGCCGCAAGAATCATGTATAAGAAGGGTATCATATAAATGGTTGGATGGATTATCGGCGGTATTGTTGCCGCGTGTTTGTCGGTGTTTGCGGCGGTAATTATTATAAGGACGTTGACCTTCAAGCCTTATTGTGTGCCGCCTGCCGTCCCTGAAAAAATCGACCTCGACCGTGAAAGAATTGTTGATGATATGGTCGAAATGATAAAATGCAAAACGGTGTCCAACCGTGACGAAGCATTGGTCGACCGAAATGAGTTCGAAAAATTTGAGAACCTTTTGAAGGAACGTTTCCCGACGATACACTCGAAATCGGAACTCAAAAAAATCGGCAAGACGGGACTTTTGTATAAGCTTTGCGGCAGGTCGGATGAAAAGCCGTCGGTGCTGATGGCACATTACGACGTCGTGCCCGTCGAGGAGGACGGTTGGGAAAGACCTGCCTTTGACGGTATTATTGAGGACGGAGTCATCTGGGGTCGCGGAACGCTTGATACCAAAGGTACGTTATGCGGTATCGTTGAGGCACTTGAAAAGCTGTTGCAGGAGGGTTACGTTCCTAAGAACGATTTGTATTTGTCCTTCTCGGGTGAGGAGGAGATCGACGGTGCTTCGTGTTCCGACATTGTAAGTTACCTGCAGGAAAACGGTATCACACCCAATCTTGTGCTTGACGAGGGCGGTGCCGTTGTCGAAAACGTTTTTCCCGGCGTTAAGGGCGAATGTGCGCTTATCGGAATCGGTGAAAAGGGCAGTGTCAATATGGACTTTTCGCTTGTTTCCAAGGGCGGTCACGCTTCGACTCCGCCGACCCATACCGTTGTCGGACGATTGGCTTCGGCTGTGACAAGAATTGAAAGCAGTCCGTTCCCGAGGCATTTTACCAAGCCCGTTGCAGGGATGTTTGACACCTTGGGACGTCATTCGACTTTTTTGTACCGAATGATTTTTGCCAATCTTTGGTGCTTTATGCCGTTGCTTGATATAATCTGTAAAAAGAGTGGCGGTGAGCTTAACGCAATGATGCGCACCACCGTTGCGGTCACCCGTTTTGAGGGCAGTAAGGCTTATAACGTCCTGCCGCCCAAAGCAAGTTTCGGCATCAATATGCGACTTATGGAGGGTGATACCGTCGAGTCGGCCACCGAGCGTTTGAAGAAAACTATCGGTGATGATGAGATCGAGATTTCGTTGGTCAACGGAATGAATCCGTCGATATGCTCTGATATAAATTGCGATGCGTGGGAGCTGCTAAAAACCGCTGTTCACGATACCTGGTGTGAAGCCATTGTTTCACCGTATTTGATGATGGCCTGCAGTGATTCGCGTCACTACTGCCGTATTTGTGACCGCGTTTACCGTTTCTCGGCTATGAAGCTTTCCAAGGAGGAACGCGGAATGATACACGGACACAATGAGCGTGTGCCGATTGAAACGCTTATCAAGACCGTTGAATTTTATGTAAGACTTTTAAAGCTGTTATAAACATTAACACCGCCCGTGGTATTTGCGCTACGGGCGGTGTTTTTTATTTTTTTAACAGGATAAACCATAAAAACTCTCTGCTCATTTCAGCAGAGAGTTTCTGTTACTTGCGGGTTGGTTTTACGTTTGATGCAGGAGTAATGGTTCCGTCAATAGTACCGTTTGTATCTTCAAAAGCTTTAATGTTATCTCTTATTAAAACGAGTACCTGGCTGTTTACACTTCTGCCTTCATAATCAGCGATGTATGAAATTTTATTTAACATTTCTTCTTCAATTCTGATAGAAACACTTTTGATAGCCATAAAAACACCTCGTAATAGATATATTGTATATTTATTTTAGGCGAGTTATGTGTTATTATGTTTAAAACGGATATATGGTATATCTATAATATTTTAAGGAGAAAGTATGAATAAAAACGTCTGTTGTTTTTTCGGTCACAGAACTATTAACGAAACCGAAGAACTAAAATCAAAACTGCTTGAGATTATTGAAAAACTAATTACAGAGGAACAGGTTGACACGTTTCTTTTCGGGAGCAAGAGCCGATTTAACAGTCTGTGCCAAGAAACGGTAACCAAACTGAAAGAAAAATACCCGCACATAAAACGAATCTACGTGCGGGCGGAATATCCGCATATAAGTGAGCATTATAAGAATTACTTATTAGAAAGCTACGAGGACACCTATTACCCCGAAAAAATACTGAATTCAGGCAGAGCTTCTTATGTCGAGCGTAACTATGAGATGATAGATAATAGTTACTATTGCGTCGTTTACTACGATGAAAAGGGCGCTCCAACTACTCGTAAAAGCGGTACAAAAACAGCCCTTGAATATGCTACGAAGCAGTGCAAAATAATTATCAGAGTAATATAAGGCAAATTCAGGCGCAGTGTTTTTTATAACACTGCGCCTGAATGCTTATATATTCGTGTCACCTTACAGATTAAGGAAGTCCTTTCTTACAGATGCGATAAATTCTATTCTGCGGGCGGCGTTTTTCAGATCTGCATTTTCACCGAGTTTTTTGGTTTGTGTAAAGATATCCTGCATAGCCTGTTTCGACACCTTGGCAACATCGACAAGATTCTTGTGGCAAAGACGTATAAACTCCAAATCCTCTTCATCACTTTCGGTCAGATAGTAGAGAAGGCTCAACGAATTATATAATGAGCGTTCTGTTTTGACGGCAGGGAAGTTATCGGCTTCCGCTTCATCATCAAGAATGCAGATATCTTTAAACAGTTGAGGCTCGGAAAGAATGCCGTACTTCCAACAACCGGAACTTCCGTTGTTGAACATTCCGTCGTTCATACCGTGGTAATAGTTGTAGCTGAGCTTCATTCTTTCGCAGGTGCGACGAACCTTTTCCGGCACGGCAACGCCGAGTTGATCGTATTTTTTTAATGATATAACCGAGAAAAGGGTCATATAATATTTATCCCATCCGTCTCTTGTTTCAAATTCGTCAGATGCACGGGATCTGAAGTACCCATCGAAGTTTAACTGTGACATAAACTCGAAAAATTCAGAGGCAAACCTGGGTGTCTTAATAAATCTGCTGAACATCAAAGCCAAA
Source organism: Clostridia bacterium (assembly GCA_017629275.1). GTDB lineage: Bacteria > Bacillota > Clostridia > Oscillospirales > Acutalibacteraceae > UMGS172. Next base: position 13,242 of record JAGBXM010000010.1, on the reverse strand, counting down.
GCCTCAAAGCTTCTGTGAGAGAAGCGACTGCACATCAGTGTTTTGGGGAAGGATATAATATCCGACAGTTTTTCTTTGATTTTTTCAACAGGGTAGTTATTCGGCAAAAGGTCAACATATTCCCAGGGAGAACATACCGAAAAATAATACGCATAATTATTGCCGTGAATACTGTCGGGGACATTATTACGGTCAAAGGAATTAAGTAAAATATCGTAATATTTGTCGTAACGTCCGGACTTAACGAGCCAAACGGGATGCTTTTGTAGATAATAAGACCACACATCGCCGGTTTCAAAGCAACTTTTGTCGTTTGGTTCTGTTTCCGCAAGGTCAGATAAAGCGTTATATGCGGCCGATTCCGAAACGTAATAATTCCCCGATAAATGAGGAGTTGTTAACCAATCCTTTATACTTTTGTGGACGAATTTAAAGGCTTTGTATTTTATGTGTGTGTTGACGGGATGGCTGACGACAAGGCTTTTTAATCCTTTTCGAAGCTCCCACAGGTCGTATTTGTCGACCTTTAAACATTTTCGGATTATTTCTTCGGGTAGTTCTTCTTCTATAACGAGCAATTCCAAAAAGGGACGAGCCTTGATGTAATCGTTGTAATTTGGAAAAATGCGGTTAAAAAACTCGTTATAAAAAGCATTTATGCCGAACGGCAAGGCGTGAGAGTCATCTAAAGATATATGACCGCAACGTATGGCATCGCACAAAGTGTGGGCATACATAAAACTGCCCTCACATTTACGGGCCATTTCGGTGCAACGCGCGTCGTCCGCACTCAGTTGAAGATTCCATTCAAAAAATGATTCAATATCCTTTGTGTTTAACTCAGACGATTCGTCAAGATGGATAATATCTTTTACTGTATGGTTTGCTGCTACGGTTTCATCAAAACGGGAGGTGAACAAAACCTTCAGCCAACCGGGGAAATATTGAGCCTTTCTCATCAAAAGATTGCCGACCTCGTGCGAGGTCTCGTCTAAGCCGTCAAATATTAAAAATAATGTGTCGCGGTTACCGTCGATACAGCACTGAATAGGATTCAATATCAAAATGTCAAACAATCCCGAGCCGTGATGGTCATCAGTGATTTTTGAACTGTCTTGCTTATCGCTCAGCATAGTACAGAGTATTCTTCGGTAATCGGGCAGTTTTGCCGCGATTTTATATGCCAACAGTTTTATGACATAATCGACCGATGAAAGCGCAGTGTTATCCCATTCAAAGAAAATACTGCCGACGACATTGGGGTTGTAGTGTGCGAGATTGGCTGAGAAAGCGCTTTTACCCGAACCCGGAACACCGTATATCATCATACTGTGAGACTCGGATTTGTTTAGCCAGTTGTGAACCTTTTCGGTCAACCAATGTCTTCCTATAAAGGGTTGCTTTAATAACTGCTGCTCTTTTGCAAAGTTATCAGAAACGCGAAGCTTATTCGATAACATTTCCATTTCACGGCAGTAGGTTGCCGAAGAGCCGTTGTTGATCGCCTTGGATATCTCTTCTGTTTTGGTGGCGAAATACGAGTCCCTTTCTTGCTCGGGGACATCTTCCCAATCACTCAAATCGATCCATTGAGTGTTGGTTATTATTTTAGGAGGAACGACCTCAGATTCGCTTTCGAGAAGGACAGGTGTGATATATGCGTGTTTTAAGCAGACTGCTATTTTCAATTCATCAATGCAAACTCCGGGGTCTCGGACAGAATGCTTTGAGAGAAAGGAGATAACTCCGTTACTTCCCATAAGTCCGTTGGTTATCTGCTCACGCCAATCGCAGCCCTTTTCGATATTACTGGTATCTATCCAGACATCGTAACCGCTTTGGGCCAAGTATTCCTTGATTTTTTTAACAACAACCGCATTCTTATCATGACCGTAGCTAATGAAAATACGTGGACCTTTGTTCTCTGCGGGTTGCTCAAAGCTGTTATCACAGTCCTCGCAAAAATACATCGAGCGTTTTTTACTGAAGAATATATTTTCAGAGGCACAAAAAGGACATATCACAGTAATTCCTCCCCTCGCACTATGGCTTTCGCGTTTTGTTTTTGATTATTATACCATAACACATAGTCTAATTCAATGCTGATCGTTAAATAAAAAGTCAGAGCATCCAAACAAATGGGACACTCTGACTTGTGTTTTGAGATAAAATGTTATTACAGATTAAGGAAGTCTTTTCTGTAAGGGAGGCCGAAGTGCTCGATAACGTCACGCAGTTCGGTGTCGAGAATGGTGTTGACGTGAGGCATATGTGCAGTCAGCATATAAAGCTGTGCGGCCTTTTCAACCGTTTCGATAAGACCGAAGGTTTCGTCCATATCCTTACCTGCGCCGTAGATACCGTGAAGTCCCCATACAACAAGGCGGAACTCCTTCATTTTCTCTGCGGTGGCGATACCGATCTCGTTATTGCCGCAGACCATCCAGGGCAGAACGCCGATACCGTCGGGGAAAACAACGATACACTCGGTGCACATCTCCCAGATAGTGTGGGTGAACTTCTTATCGTCCAGCTCGTGAACGTGGGTCATAGCGAGGGTGTAGGTGGGGTGGGTGTGCATAACAACGCGGTGGTCGGGGTCCTGTTTCAAACGTGCCATGTGGCTCATAAGGTGGGCAGGGAACTCGCTGGTAAACTTGCCGCCGTCGGCAAAGCCCCACAAAAGCTCTGCGGTGGTGCCGTCTTTAGCAATACGCACGATACCGAGGTTGTTTTCGGGATCGGATTCAACATTTTTGAAGTATTTACCTGTGCCGGTGACGATAAATATCTTGCCGACAAGCTCGGTTGCGTCAAAGCCGAAGGGAATGGTGCGGATGACATTATTGAGGTCGAGATACTCGGCAACCTGTTCGGTCTCGAGCATATAGCTGATATTACCGCCGTTGCGCTCGTCCCAACCGAGACGGTACATATTAGCGGTGGTCTTCATCATTTCATTGACAAAAGGTGCGGTTAAAATATCTTTCATAAACTTATCGCTCACTTTCCTTTGATTTCAAATAGACATTATATACCATTTTTGTTTGTTTGTAAAGTGGTTTTGTGCGATATTTGTGTTGTTTTTGTTGGAATTACCCCTCAACGCTTTCCAAAGCACCGATGAATATCGGGATGTTTTGGGCGGTGTCGATTATCATATAAAGGAATGGGCGGTCCAATTTGACGGTTTTGGGCGAGTGGGGCGCCGCACTCATTTTGTCGGCCATTTCAACCTTGGTCGAAGCCGAAGCAACGGTACCTGCCTCGTCCACCGTGATGGCGGTCTTGTGAAGCACGTCGGAAATAAAGATATTGCCGTCGGCTTTGCCCATTCTTTTGAAATTGGCTTTATCCTCGTCGAAGCCCAAAGGAATATTTTTCTTTAATTGGTCGTTCAAGGTCAATTCAAAAGAATATGAGAATTTCGGGATATAGGCGTTGACCTCGACCGAAGCATCTTTTTCCTGTAAGGTCTTATTAAGTCGCTCGGCGGTAAGGCCGTTGACGTAATCTTTAAGACTGGTTCCGTTATTCGGCAAAAGGGCGGCGAAGGCATAGCGGTCACCGCTGTAATGCTTTATAAAGCCGGTTGCCTTGCCGTCGTCAAGATAAAGGCTCTCCTTGGAAAACATATACTCGGCGGTCTGAAATTTGCGGTCGGACGTGGTAAAGGTACCCTTTGACACAGCGCTGTCAGTGTATTTCACGGCCCATTCACCGGTGAATGAAACGGCATTCAAAAGGTACATCAGGGTGCGGTCACCGATACTGTCGACCATTTTGTCGATTCGGCCGTCGGTGTTGTCCTTGACCCAATTATTTATATCGGTCACGGTCGATTTGTCAAACGGTGCCTTGAACACATCGGCATTGTACCAGTTGGCATTGGTCTGAAGGAAGCTGTTGTTGACCTCAAAACGCTTGGAATCCTTAAACCAAATCGAATTGGCCATCGAAAGATTGGCCTTTTCACTGTTGGGCAGGGTGGTGAGATAGGTCTTATAATATTTATTAAGGTCCTGCAGTTCGATTCCGCGTCCTAAAAAATTCTCCAGTTCTTTTAAGGTGTCACCGTCGGCACCGTTGGCCGCCATACTCAATGCGACCGACACCGAAACGGGGGACATCAACAGATTTTGACCATCTGTTTCTTTATAAGCGTTTTGGAAAAGACCCAACGCAAAGTCGGTCTCGGCGGCGATGAATTTATCGTCTATCGGGTTGCCCTTGACCTTTTCGGCGGTCACACCGTCCATCAGGTCGACTGCGGCGGCACTGACCGACGAGTCGCAACCGACGGCGGTAAACATCATACAAACCGCCAATAAAAGGCATACACTTGAAAAAAGTAAACTTTTAGTTTTCATAACCAAAGTATTTCTCCAATTCGTTTTCGGCGAGGGCTATAATCTCGCTGTATTTGTCGGGGATGGTGTGCGGCAGACGTTTTCTTTCCTTGCCGAGGCTTGATAATTGAGTATAAAGGCAACCGACAACACCGTTGGCAATATCACGGTACTCCTGACCGTCATGCTGGAATGTGAAAAGGTTGCTTCTTGATGCGGTATCGCAAAGTGAACGTGCCATACGGTAGCTTTCAACGCGGGAAATACGGCACAAAAGGTCGTACACCTGTTCGTTGTGCTCCTTGGCTATTTTCAATATACTGTCCAAAGCGGCAGCTTCGGGTTCGGTCTCGTAAACGATGGGGTTTTTGATGGTACTCTTGCCTAATAAATAGTCGCAGCTGACCGAATAATATTCCGAAAGTCTCAATAAAAAGTCGAGACCGCATTCACGGATGCCGTTTTCATAGTGCGACAAAAGAGCAGGTGAGATACCCAACTCACTTGCCGCCTTTTTCTGAGATATACCACGAGTTCTGCGAAGCTCGGATAAAATTTTAGGAAAATCACAAAGCATTTGTAAAACCTCACTTGAATTTTGAGCGTGAGGCTATTATACTATATCTGTAAAGTTTTGTATACAGTGAAACTATACAAAGAGTATAAATATTTTTTGTCGGTTTTTGAAAAATTATCCGTTTTGTATTGTCGCTTTAATGCGATAAAGGGAGGACTTATGAGAACATACAGATTACATTTTATACGACACGGGCTGACCGAAGCCAATATTACGGGCAAATACGTTGGTGTAACCGACCTGCCGTTGACCGAGGAGGGTGCCGAGCAGCTTGACACCATTCGCGTAAAAGGTGAAGTGCCCGATACGGGACTTTTGTTCACAAGCCCCTTGAAGCGTTGTGTGGAAAGCTGTGAGATTCTTTTTCCCGAGACCGAGCCTGTGATTATTGATGAATTCCGTGAGTTTAATTTCGGTGAATTTGAAAACAAGGCGGCCGCCGAGCTTGAGGGTGACCCACGGTACGTTGAATGGATATCGGGCCGCGCCTGTCCGCCCGACGGCGAAGGCTCGGATGAGTTCGTCAAGCGCGTGTGCTTAGGGCTGAACAAGGCTGTCCGTATTATGATGGAACGTGAGGTCTATGAAGCAACGGCCGTTATGCATGGCGGTGTTATGATGACGCTTTTTGCCGCGTGTGCTTTGCCGCAACGTCACGCAGTCGAGTGGTCGAGTCCCGTCGGCGGCGGCTATACCGCACTTATCACCCCGTCGCTTTACGGACGAAGCGGTGTTATCGAGATAATCGACACGGTGCCGACCTCGGCAATGCCGGTTGACGAAGAATAATACCCAATTTTTAATTTTTGTAAGTTTTTAAGCAATAAAATATTGAAAAAGCGACTAATAGGTTGTATAATAAAGCCAAATAACAGTCGGGTGACCGACGAGATTTAAGGAGAGACAGTTATGAACCCTATTTTGGAACAGATCAGTAACATCGGTCTTGTGCCGGTCATTAAAATTGACGACGCTTCGAAGGCCGTGCCGTTGGTAAGAGTCCTTAAAAACGGCGGTATCCCCGTTGCAGAGGTAACCTTCCGTACTGCTTGTGCCGCCGAGGCCATCAAAAACATCGCCGAGGCTGAGCCCGACGTTCTTGTCGGTGCAGGTACCGTTATCACGGTCGACCAGGCCAAAGCCGCCGTTGAGGCAGGCGCAAAATACATCATTTCTCCCGGATTTGACGCCGAGATCGTAAAATGGTGTGTTGACAACAACGTTCCCATCACTCCCGGTTGTTCGGATGCGAGTGACGTCAGCGTAGCCGCAAAAATGGGTCTCGAGGTCGTAAAATTCTTCCCTGCAGAGGCAGCAGGCGGTCTTAAGGTGCTTAAAGCATTGGCAGGTCCGTTCCCCAATATGAAGTTTATCCCCACCGGTGGTATCGGTCCCGATAACCTCGGTTCTTATCTCGATTTCAAGAAGGTCATTGCCTGCGGCGGTAGTTGGATGGTTCCCGGCGATATGATGGATAATGACGATTGGGACGGCATCACCGCTTTGGCAAAAGAGGCCGTTATGAAGATGCTTGACATCAAGCTTCATCACATCGGTATCAACTCTGCCGACGAGGACGAGGCGGTTTGCACCACCGAGCGTTTTGCCGCTCTGACCGGCGGCGCTGTGAAGGACGGCAACAAGTCGCTCTTCGCAGGTACCGCTTTTGAGGTTATGAAGTTTATGGGAATGGGCAAGTGCGGTCACATTGCTCTGTCGGTTACCGACGTTGACCGTGCCGTTACCTTCTTTAAGTCGCAGGGCTTCGAGTTTGACGATGCATCGGCAACCTATTCCGATGACGGCAAGCGCAAGTTTATCTACTTCAAGGAAGAGGTCGGCGGTTTCGCAATCCATCTTGTAAAGGCATAAAGATTTGATTTGACCCCCTAATGCAGGGGGTCTTTTTTTGTACTTCGAACAGTATTGATAGGGTGGTACAAGTGATCCGAACCTTTTAAGGAGGTTAATTTATATTTCAACAAAAACAGCGCCGCATCCACTTTGGATGCGACGCTGTTTAACTGTTATATCATTTTTAACCGTTATATCAATTTATCTTCGGCTCGGTATAATACGTCCAGGCCATACAGCCCTCGTGATTAGGAGTGCCGACAGGTGCAATGGGTCGTTTATTGACACAAGCGGCGTGATTAGCTTTGAAATCATCAAAGTTAAGATCACGGTCACGGTCGATATTTTTGGCGGCCTTGAAGCCTATCTCATACATCCACACACCGTTGTAGCCAACCTCTTCAAGGGCGGTGACCAACTCAACCCAATTAACGTCACCCTCATAAGGCAACCAGTGACGCTCGTTGCAGAAATCATAGTCCGAAACGTGCAGGGTGACTATTTTGTCGCCCAATTCACGCACAAAGTCGACGTTTCGTTGGTCGAGCAGATGGTTAGTATCAAAACAAACGCGAAGGGATGGGTGTTTGCTGATAAGTTTCTTTATATCACTTGAGCAGTTGCCCAAACAGGTTCTCGGAATATCCTCAACCGCAATGGTAACACCTTTAGGCTCGGCATAGGCGGCAAGTTCAGCCAAAGCGGTGGCGGCGATATCAAGCAGCTCCTCACGGTCTTCGGGTTTATTGGGTTCACCGCTTGGGTGAATGACGGCAATTTTTACACCAAGCTCGGCAATACGGTCGATACAACCGCGGTAAAATTCCATAGTATAACTCAAAAGTTGCTCGTCACGCGTGGCAATGTTAAGTTTGCTGAACGGCCCAAACGGGATATGAAAAGACCATACCTTTACATAAGGATAATCGGCCATACACTTTTTTATAACATCCCAATCAATATCGAGATATTTATCATGATAGCCGTAACTCAGTTCCATATACTCGATACCGTTTTCAAAATAAGCCTTAAAAATATCCTCAACCTTGAAATCGGCACTCATACTGCAGGTCGACAGTCCAAGCTTCCAATCCGTGGCTTTAGTCATAAAAATCAACCCTTCTTGTACTTGTCACCGTGATAGACCGACGGGTCCTGAATAAAGGTGTGTTCCTTGCAGAACTCCTCGTCCCACTTGCAGAACTTGGGCCAAACCTCTTTATTCATAAGGCAACGGTGATTTTCTTTGAGATCGGCGGCGGTAACGGGGCGCTCACGGATGATGGGCTTGCGCTCACCAAGTCCGCATTCATACATCCAGACACCGCTGTAATTGACCTTTTCCAGTTCTTCAACAATTTCGATCCAATCAATTTCACCCTCATAAGGGAAAACGTGGCGCTCATCGTGGAAATCGTAGTCCGACACGTGCAGAGTGACAATCTTGTCACCTAACTCACGAATGAAATCACGGTGTGTATTGCGAAGCAGATGGTTGGTATCAAAACAAACGCGAAGCGCAGGGTGACTTGCAATAAGACCCTTCATTTCTTCAATGGTGTTGCCAAATCCCGTTCTCGGCATATTTTCAACACAAACGGTAACGCCCTTAGGTGCGCCGTATTCGGCAATCTCGGCCAGAGAAGCACAGGCCGTCTTAAAGCCCGTTTCACGGTCGGGAGCATACATATCAACACCCGAATGAATAACAAGGTGAGGAATCCCTATCTTCGACATATTGTCAATGGCGTATTTGGCCATCTCGATGGTATGCTCACGCGCAGGACCTTCGGTATCACCGAAATTGACCTGCTTATAAGGCATAAAGGGCAGATGAACCGACCACAAATTTACACCGCATTCCTTAGCGTTTCGGCCCAGCTCATCCCAATCAATCTTGAAGAAGTTGTCGTGGCCCATTCCCACCTCGATGTTTTCGATGCCGTTGTCACGGTAAAACTCAAAAACCTCGCGGTCGGCTCTTCCTTGCCAACCGGTGCTAAGTCCTATCTTCCAATTTTTTGCGTCAGTCATAAAAGTACCTCCTTATTTGTTCCGTAAAATATATCGTCATGACCCGAGATTATTTTACAGAATTCCTCAAAATAATCCCAAGTGTCAGCAATATCAAATTCGTAAGCGTGACCCCAGATATAGAAAATTTTCGGAGTATCGGGTCTGAGATTCACAAACTCCTCGGCCAATTCCATAAGACGCTCCTTGCGGTTTTCCATAACGTGAAAAACGGTCGGATTAAAACGGTAAAGGTTGGTTTGAGGATCGTAATTATATGTAGAAGTAATGGTTCTGGCATATTTTATACCCGTGTTTTTTCTGATAAGGTCGGCAACCCGCTCGTTGTTGTTGACACCGCCGCCGGGATAGGCCATTCCGACCACCTCATAGCCTACAAGGTCGCTCAGATTGAGTCGGTCCTCCTCGACTTGACGGATGACCTCACCATCATCCAAAACGGTCGGCAGAGTGGGATGGGTCAGGGTGTGAGCGGCAACCTCGTGACCCGAATATATCGCCCTTACGTCTTCGGGTCTGTTTTTGTTGTGGTCAACCGTAACACCGCCACGGACAAGGGTGTTTGGCTTGCCTAAAAGACAGGAATTGATATTAAAAGTAGCTTTGAGTCCGTATTTATTGAAAATCTCAATCAGCCGTTTGTCCTGCGTCACGCCGTCGTCGTAACTGAAGGTGACGGCCTTTAATTTGCTGCTAAACATAATACCACCCAAAAATTTAATATTTTTCTTTCATTTTAAAGGCTTTTCTTACAGTCTTTCTGAACTTCACGAAATACAGCGCGATGACCCTTGTCAACGCAAAATCATAAATCCAGAATACGCCGTTGCCCACTGCAAAGGTTATGACCGCCGCCGCCAATTCAGAGACATATTCGTTTTCAAAAAACGGCAGTCCCAAAATAAACGTAACGGCCAAAACGCAACCCATCAACGCCACGTTAAAAGCGACGAATTTAAGTACACACCTCAAAGGCTTTGACGGCAACCGTTCTATCAGCATTTTCAAAATGGGATAATAACCCAAAAGCCCCAGATACATTATAAACGCCTCGCGTTCGGTCGGCAATATAAATGACAAAATTGCTGTGATAAAAAAGCACAAAAACGCCCATTTCGAGTCAAACTCAATGGCAGGGACAATAAACAGCAACCCCGTCACGGCAGGGACGGTATAAAGCATTACGGGGATATTGGTGCCGAGCATCAGCACTACCGCCAATGCCGAAATTATACCGCAAGCGGTAATCTTTACAGTATTCTTCATATCAGAAACAGTTACAACACAAATCGGCGCACATCAGACCCATACAGCAATCGCAGGGTGAACAGGTGCAGGCAGAACCGTTGTAGCCGCGTCCATAAGAGGTGTAACCGTTACGGCTTTGTTGCATACGGTTCAAAGCGGCACGGTATTCGGCATTTTCGGGGTCCATTCTGACGGCCGCAGACATACTTGTGTAAGCGGCATCAAACCAACCGCGGCGGTACAAAACGCATCCGTTCAAAAAATACCACTCGGCATCGCGGCGCTCGGGCGGAACGCCGTCCAAAATCTCCTGTGCTTCCTCAAAACGGCCCGACGCTATCAACTGACGGACGTCGTTAAAATTGGAATCGGCCGACGTATTGTTGGCACCCCAATTATTGGCATAACCGCTTTTTTTGTTGTTACCCGTTTTACGGCGGCTGATAATGGCATCATACGCCTCGTTTATTTCCTTCATTTTTTCGGTAGCCATCTCGACTGCATCGGGATTACCGTTGAAGTTGTCGGGATGAAATTTTCTCGCCTTTTCACGATAAGCCGCCTTTATCTGCTCGTCGGTAGCATCTCGGCTGACGCCTAAAACCTCATAAGGGTCTTTCATTTTTTGCATTTCTCCTTGTTGAATATAAGTTTCTGTCTGGCTTTTAAGCCGTCGTACAAAATGTTGTCGAGTATCGGCTTATACTTTTTTATTTCCAAAAGTTCGGAATAATTGGCACACTCACTAAAACAGTTGTTCATTATGGGAGATAGCCGTTCTTCGGCAAAAACTTTGGGGTCTTTTCCCTCGGGCAACTGACCGATAAGCGGATTGAATCTGCCTTTTTTAATATCCTTTTCAATATCGTCGGCCACGTCGCATAAATATACCCATTTGCCGAGGCAATAGCCCATTCTTTCTAAAACGAAATCGTATTTCGGGTCGATTCCCGCCATTTTAAGTATCTTGGCTACCGCCCTTGCGGTCGGTTCGGCCGCCTTGTCAAGACTGCATTCAGAATCGCGTTCGGCCGCACGTTGACCCTCGATATATTCCTCGATAATCGGTTTTAACTGTGGAAAATTTTTAAAAGCCTTTTTGCACCATTTTTTAGTAAAAAGTCGTAAGAATCTCCAAAACAGGGACTCAAAAAACGAACCGTCCTCTACGTTGTCCAACACCTTCATATCGCAAAGCGCGACACTTGCGGCGGCGGCCAATTTTTGACTTTCGGCATCATTTTTACAGTAGGTGCATTTTTTTAAAAGGTTTACTCGGCAGCGTTTTTGTTCGAAACAGGGCGCTTCTTCGTCCAAAGCCGCCGCGACCAACGATATAAAGGTCATATCATAGCTTAAGCAAAACTTGGAGAGCGGCCCATAAGAGTGACCTAATTCGCGGCAAAGACCGCAGTATATCGCGTTGTAAATTTCAAAATCCTTGACCTTCATTTCGGGCTTGAACACCCTTATATATCCGAACAAATCCTCACCGCCTTGTGTTATTTTCTTACAATGTTCGTATTCGCCTTCCCCTGCGGGGAAGGGGGACCACCGAAGGTGGTGGATGAGGAGAACACGGTCTACAACCGCTGAATTCAGAACACGTTTGCGCGACTTATATTTCCTCACGAATTTATTGTTACACAAATGCCAATCTAATTAGTTAATACTCTGTGAATTTTACAGCATTTTCTTCAAAAACTGACCCGTGTATGACTTTTTGCACCTGGCAACCTCTTCGGGGGTGCCCATTACGACGATATTTCCGCCTCGATCTCCGCCCTCGGGACCCAAGTCGATAATATGGTCGACCGATTTGATAACGTCGAGGTTGTGCTCAATGATTACCATGGTGTTACCTGCATCAACAAGTCGGTTAAATACGTCGATAAGGCGGTGCACGTCGGCGGTATGCAGACCCGTGGTCGGCTCATCGAGGATATACACCGTTCTTCCTGTCGGACGTTTGGACAATTCGGTGGCCAACTTTACTCTCTGTGCCTCACCGCCCGAAAGCGTGGTGGCAGGTTGGCCCAGCTTCACGTAGCCGAGACCGACGTCGTAAAGCGTTTTGAGTTTTCTATATATCTTCTGATGGTTTTCGAAGAAGTACATTGCCTCTTCAACCGTCATTTCAAGCACGTCATAAATACTCTTGTCGCGGAACTTGACCTCCAAAGTCTCACGGTTGTAACGGCTTCCCTTACATACGTCGCACGGAACGTAAATATCGGGCAAGAAGTGCATTTCTATCTTGATAATACCGTCGCCCTCGCAGGCCTCACAACGGCCGCCGCGCACGTTAAACGAAAAGCGTCCTGCGTTGTAACCGCGCATTTTAGCGTCCTTGGTGGCGGCAAAAAGTTCACGTATATCATTAAAAACGCCCGTATAGGTTGCGGGGTTGGAACGCGGAGTCCGACCGATGGGCGACTGACTTATCTCAATGACCTTGTCGAGATTTTCAAGGCCCTCAAACCCAGTGTGCTTACCCCAGATGCGTTTGGCACCGTTAAGCTCACAGGCAAGGCGCTGATAAAGTACGCTGTTGACCAGCGACGATTTACCCGAGCCCGAAACACCCGTTACACCGATCATCTTGCCTAAAGGCAGTTCAACGTCGATGTTTTTAAGGTTATTTTCCGAAGCACCGATTATTTTGATCGACTTACCGTTACCCGCACGGCGCGTAATGGGAATCTCAATTCTTTTCCTGCCCGACAGATAGTCGCCCGTAATCGAAGCCTCGCAGTTGCAGATGTCATCGGGCGTTCCGGTGCAGACCACCTTACCGCCGTGAATACCGGCGCCGGGGCCGATGTCAACAATAAAATCGGCGGCACGCATGGTATCCTCATCGTGTTCAACCACGATAACGGTGTTACCGAGGTCGCGAAGCTGTTGCAGGGTGCCGAGCAGTTTTTCGTTGTCGCGTTGATGCAGACCGATACTCGGCTCATCGAGAATGTATAATACGCCCATCAGAGAAGAACCGATCTGCGTTGCAAGTCGGATTCTCTGACTCTCGCCGCCCGAAAGCGTACCCGAAGCACGGGAAAGCGTGAGATAATCGAGACCGACGCTGACCAGAAACGACAAACGCGATTTAACCTCTTTGACTATCGGCTCGGCAATATTGGTCGAGCGTTTGTCAAGCGTTAATTCGTCAAAGAATTT
>JAGBXM010000101.1 GCA_017629275.1 Clostridia bacterium | reverse complement strand
GTTACACTCCTCAGAATGACAAGCCTATTTTTCTTTCGGTTATTCTGAACCGACACCGCAGTGTCGCCCTGAGGCGTACCCCGCCGAAGGGTCGTAGCGAAGAATCTCAGCTCATTTAGGGAAGGCGCAGAGGCCTTCCCCTACAAGATAAAATTCACACTCGTAGGGGCGCACCTGCGTGTGCGCCCGATAGCCTTCCCCAGCGGGGAAGGTGGCACGCAACGCGTGACGGATGAGGAGAACAGCTATCAATAGGCCCCACACGACACAATGAACCCCAATCCCCCTCGTAGGGGCGCACCTGCGTGTGCGCCCGCCATTAAACCCATAAACTATATTGCTGTCATTCTGAGCGTAGCGAAGAATCTTGACCGTCTGCACGTCCCTCACAATATTCAAATCAGCAGTGCTTTCTGCAGCATACAATAATTATTCTAAACAAAACAAAAAAAACGCTCTCTGACCGAAATCAGAGAGCGTTAACTTATGTTCTGTAATTACTTGTTGAGGAAATCCAAAGTGGTGATGAACTCATCGTCGCCATCATTCTGGAAACCGGGGAGATTGCTGAGAATATCCTCTGCAGAGTTCTTCTCTTCCTCCTCATCAACACCGAGGCCGGTAGCAACAACGATGATGCGCATTTCATCCTCAAGTTCGGGATCAAGCTGAGCACCCCAAATGATGGTTGCATCAGGATGAGCCATATCAGAGATAATGGTAGAAGCCTGTTCAACTTCCTCAAGACCGATATCTTCAGAACCGATGATGCTGATGATAACACCGCGAGCATTTTCCATGCTGGTCTCGATAAGAGGACTGTGGATAGCCTTCTGAGGAGCAAGTTCTGCCTTGTCACGACCCGAAGCAATACCAACACCCATGTGAGCGTAACCTGCGTTCTTCATAACAGCGGTAACGTCAGCAAAGTCAAGGTTGATCATTGCGGTTACGTTGATAAGCTCAGAGATGCTCTGTACGCCCTGACGGAGAACGTCATCAGCGATTTCAAAAGCATTCTTAAGGGTAATCTTCTGCTCAGAAACAAACTTAAGTCTCTCGTTAGGAATAACGATAAGGCTGTCTACGTGCTTACGGAGCTCATCGATACCCTCTTCAGCCTGAACCATTCTTCTTCTGCCTTCGAAAGCGAAAGGCTTGGTTACAATACCAACGGTAAGAATACCGAGTTCCTTTGCGATCTGAGCAACAACAGGAGCTGCACCGGTACCGGTACCGCCGCCCATACCGGCTGCGATAAATACCATATCTGCGCTGCGGAGTGCTGCTGCAATTTCATCCTTAGACTCCTGAGCGGCGTTCTCGCCCTTATCGGGAGAAGCGCCTGCGCCCTGACCCTTAGTAAGCTTTTCACCTATCTGAATCTTATGGGTTGCTTTAGACTTCAAAAGAGCCGCTTTATCAGTATTGATTGCAATAAACTCAACACCGCGGACACCCGCGTCAACCATGCGGTTAACAGCGTTACCGCCGCCGCCGCCGACACCAACAACTTTAATCTGTACTACATCAGCAGTTTCGTTATCAATTTCGAATGCCATTTTAATCATCCTTCCGAATTTTTATATAATAATACCTAGACTTACAGTATTCCGTTGTTTATTTTACCACGCTATTTCTCAAATTGCAATAGTAAATATTCAAAAAAATCAAAAATATAGTAATATTTTTCTATACCAACCGCAACATTTGGTATTTTTGGCTGTTTTCAGTCCCCTATTTCATCAAATCATTTATGTTTTCATATTTGAGAACTGCCTTTTTATTATCAGGCGCCCAATCTTCCAGTGAAATACTTGCATTTGCATTCTCATCAACGCTCTTCAACATAGCATCAAGATGGTTTATCTTGCCGTCAATATAGTTATAACTGCCGAGCTTGACAAACAAACGGTTATCAACCGTAAACCTTATATCTACAAGACTTGAAATGTCAACATATCCGATATTAAGTCCTTTTTCAGAACCAATAGCCATCAGGTCGGCCAACGCTCTGCTCTGTTGTTTGTCAGAAAATATCAAGTTGGTTCCAACCGTGATCCCCGAACTTTTAATACCTTTAAGACGAAGCATTCCTTCGGGTACTTCGTTGGCAATACGTAATACCTTATAATCCTTATCTAAAATATAGATGCAATCTTCGGTCTGAAGCGCCATCGATTCTTCGGCAGGCGTCACCTTAATTCCGACAGATTCCGGTAACGATTTTAATATCTCTGCCTTCTTAACGTACGGCAAAGCCTGTTCAATTCTTGCCTCAATATCGTCTTTTTGCATTCTAAAGATGTTATCGCCATCCATAATGCCCGAAGCGATAAGGATTTCGTTTTCGGTATAAATACTGCTTCCCGTCACCTTGATCGCGCTCACGTTAAAGAACACGGTTAGCATTAAAGCCACCGCAACAGCAATAACGGTCAACAGGGTAAGAACAGCAATTACAAACCCCTTGAATTTTAACCTGCGTTTACGTTTCTTTTTCTGCGGAGCATTACCGCTTTCAGAATATTCAACCTTCATTTTTAACTCCAACGTCTTTTAATATCGGCGTTTAAAGCACCGAAAATGTCCTCAATTCTTTGATATCCTCTGTCAATATACTCAACGTTTGTGACCACCGACGTGCCTTCTGCCGACAAAGCCGCAACCGTTAAAGCCGCACCGCCGCGAAGATCACACGAATGAACCTTTGCGCCGCGAAGTTTCGGTATACCTGTAACAATCGCAACCTTGCCCACCGTCTTAATATCGGCTCCGAGTCTTTTTAGTTCATCAATATATCTGAATCTTGAATCAAATATATTTTCAATAAACACTCCGGTTCCCTTGGTTACCGACGACATTGCGACCAGCAAAGGTCCTGCATCGGTTGGAAAACCGGGATATGGCTGTGTAGTTACGGTATCAAAATTACTTAGTCGGAAATTACTTGACAAAACAATTGAATCGTCCAAATTCTGAACGTCGCAACCGCTATCCTTAAGTATATTGACCATCGGTTGTAAATGTTCAAATATAATATTTCTGAGGCTGATTTTTCCGCCACAAGCGCCCAAAGCAAACATACACGTGGCGGCAATAATGCGGTCGGGCATAACCTTATGCTCAACACCGTGAAGCGACTTAACACCGTTTATAACAACTGTATCTGTACCGCCGCCCAGAATACTTGCACCTGCTTTGTTCAAGAAAGCACACACGTCGGCAATTTCGGGTTCTCTTGCGGCATTGTATATAACCGTTGTCCCCCGCCCCATAACAGCCGTAAAAATCGCATTCTCGGTCGCACCGACACTCGGAAATTTTAAATGTATATCCGAAGCTTTGATTCCATCGGGAAAGCTGCAGGTTATTTTACCTTTATTAGCTTCAAAACTTGCGCCTAAACGTTTAAGTGCATCAATATGAAGATCGATAGGTCTGGGCCCCAATTCACATCCACCGGGCAAACTGAGTGTTACAGAGCCACACTTCGCGGCAACCGCACCCATAAAAACGATGGACGATCTCATCTCACGCATCAAAACATCAGGAATTTCGCAAATCTTACTTTCACCCGAAGTAATAATTACCGTGTCGCCTTCCCTTATGTAACTTGATCCTAAACCTTTTAATATTTCAAGCGAAGCCTTAACATCGGAAAGTTCGGGACAGTTGTATAAAACACTCTGTCCGTCACACAAAAATGTTGCCGCAAGCAACGGCAAAACGCTGTTTTTAGCGCCGTGGATTTCAACCTCTCCGTGAAGCTTTCTTCCACCTTTTATCTCTAAACAGGACATAAAACGCACCTCGGTACATCCTATGCCTAAACTTAAATTTTGACAGTGATTATTTAATGAGATTTATGATGATCTCGGCAATCTTTCGGTCGGCATCCGCAATAGCGGTCTCTTTTGCCGCCTTGGACATTCTTTCGAGGCGGTCACCGTCAGAGAACATTTCCCGAACCTTATCCAAGAGTACATCGCCGTTGAGATCCTTTTCCTCAATAAGTTCTGCGGCATCGATTTTTTTCAATGACATCGCATTATGGAACTGATGATTCTCCGCAACATAAGGCGAAGGAATAAGTATCGACGGTTTTCCGCAAACCTGCAATTCATTTACCGACATAGCACCTGCACGGCTTATTACAACGTCGGCCGCCGCCATCATTACATCCATATTATCAATATATTCAAGGACTGTAACAAAGCCGTTATCTTCGGTATAACCTAAGTTTTTAACGTTTTCCAAAAACTCAGTATATCCGTTTTTACCGGTTGCGTGAATATGGATAAACTCTTTGTTTTCAATGTTCCATTTAATAACCTGGGTAACGGCATTATTGATAGCCTTTGCGCCAAGACTACCGCCAAAAGACAAAAGAACATTTGCATCATTCGAAATACCGAGTACTTCACGAGCTTTTTCTTTAGAAACTGCAGTCAACGACTGTCTGATCGGGTTACCCGTGATAATCGGCTCGTTTTTAGGTTTGATATTTTTTGCGGCATCAGGCATTGCTATCATAACACAGTCAACAATAGGAGCCAACATTTTTATGGTAACACCGGGATAAGCGTTAGCCTCATGAACGGCAGTTTTTATACCCAACCGCGCCGCCTCTCTTAAAACGGGACCGCAAACATAACCGCCTGTACCGACCACAACGTCGGGTTTTAACTGTTTGAGCAATTTTTTTGAAGCAAACGACGAACTAACCGCCTTATAAACGGCACCGATATTACGAACGATATTCTTAACGGATATTTTTCTCTGAAAACCTGCAACGTCTATTGTATAAAAATCATAACCTGCCATCGGGACAAGCCGACTTTCCATTCCGCGTGCAGTTCCGATAAAACTCACCTTGCAATCGGGATAAACTTGTCTTAAATAACCCGCAACGGCAATAGCAGGATTTATATGACCTGCCGTTCCGCCGCCCGCAAAAAGAATATGCACAAAAAACACCCCTTATATTTGCTAAACCGTTTTGGTCGTATTACTCGCCCTTGAAATTCCTAATACAATTCCCATCTCAACCAATAATATAACCAAGGACGTTCCGCCATAACTAAAGAACGGTAAACTGATACCAGTATTTGGAATAGTATTTGTAACAACAAGAATGTTCAATGCAACCTGAATACTTATTTGGAAAATAAGACCAAATGCCAACATAGAACTGAATTTATCGGGTGCTTTCATAGCGATAAGAAAACCTCGCCAAATAAGCAGACAAAACAGAATAATGATAAGCATTGCACCGATTATTCCCAATTCTTCACAGACAATGGCAAAAATGAAATCGTTATGCGGCTCGGGAACCCAAAGATACTTCTGTCTCGACTGACCGAGCCCGCGGCCAAGCCAACCGCCCGATCCAACCGAAAGCAACGACTGGATGGTCTGATAGCCTTTATCCGAAGCTGAAGCCCAAGGATCAAGCCAAAAGTCCAAACGGTCTTTTGCATATCCGATAACACCCGAAACCAGAACACCTATACCTGCGACTATTGCCCCTGCAGGAATAAGCAAATATATAAGTCTCATTCCTCCAACAGTCATCATCGCAATCGTTATCAGAAATATCAGAATAGCGGCAGAAAGGTGTGGCTCGGCACCGACAAGAATACAAATAACCGCACCAACAATACCAAGACCTAAAACGCCAAATTTAAACGTTTTCATCAGCTTCTGATTGGCGGCTATTAAATGGGCCAACATCAGTATAACTGCAAACTTGCCAAGCTCTGATGGTTGAAAACTAAAGCTACCGATAGCAAACCATCGTTTAACATCGGTTCCTTTCATCATAGGTGGCATTATCAGCATAATCAAAAGAAAAGCTGCCATACATAAATAGAACAAAACCGCGCATTTTCTGATAATTTTATAGTTTATACGCGATGTGACCAACATTAGCACAATACCGAAAATCGCAAAAAAGCCCTGCCTCATTATAAAATGATAGCTGTTATTTTTATGCACATCAGCATATACATAGCTCGCTGAAAACAACATTATCAAGCCAACGGTCACCAATATTAACAACAAAGTAAAAAAAGTAAGGTCCATCTTGCCCTTGATGAAAAATTCAGAGAAAACACTTTTTTTACTCTTATTTAATCGTTCAGACAAAACGGACCACTCCTTATTATATTAGATCACAAAAGCGTTACTGCAACGCAAATTCCGCTTCCTAAGAGTGTGATCAAACCAAATACAATATTGATTTTGACCTCGCTCCAGCCGGATTTTTCAAAATGATGGTGAATAGGACTCATCTTAAACAAACGTTTCCCCGTTTTCTTGAACCAAAACACCTGCAACATAACGGAAAAAGCTTCTGCAAGATAAATAATTCCTGCTAACAAAAGGTATATAGGCCTATCAATACAGAAGGCCAAGGCAACCACCATACCGCCCAGGAACATCGAACCGGTATCACCCATAAACAGTTTCGCAGGATGCCAGTTCCACGATAAAAATCCTATCAAAGCACCTGCCAAAGCCGCTGCAATAATGTTACAGCCAAGCATTGAAAGCGACCCTGCAATCAGCATAAACGCCACCGACACGACAAGAGTAACGCTAGAAGCGAGACCGTCTACACCGTCGGTAAGGTTTACAGCGTTGGTAAAACCGTATATAAAGAAAAACGCAATAGGCCAAAATACAATGCCGAAGCCCGAAGTAACGTTTATCTCACCAACAAACGGCAGCCAGGTTTTATCAAGTCCTGCAAAAGCAAGACTCGCAAGGTAACCCGCGGTTACCAAAGCTTGCAATATCGTTTTTTGCATCGCCGTAAGTCCAAGGTTTCTTTTCTTGACAACCTTTATGTAGTCATCAATAAAACCAATGAGACCCATCAAAAAGCCCAAGCCCAATCCTGCAAACAACTTGGTAAAACTCAAATTACTGCCAAATTCCGATGCAAGATCTCCGCCTAATCTTTCGGCAAAGCTCATAGCCACAGCCACACCTATAGCAACACCGGCTGCGATAAGAACGCCGCCCATAGTCGGTGTTCCCTGCTTTGATTTGTGCCATTGCGGACCTTCGTCACGAATAGTTTGGCCAAACTTAAGCCTTTTTAACAAAGGAATAACAGGTATTCCCAAAGTAAAAGCAACAATAAAAGCAACAATAGCCGCGAGTGCCGGTATAAAACCTTGCATTTTGCAGTCCTCCGATCAATTAATACATTTTAATGCTTCGGCAATTACCTCACGCTCATCAAGATGGATTGTACCGTCCTTCAAAATCTGATAAGTTTCGTGACCTTTACCTGCCAAAACTATTATATCACCTTTCTCGGCAATTTGCACGGCTTTTTTTATTGCCTCAACACGGTTTTCAATTACCTCGAACGGAACCGCGGTATCTCTCATTCCTTCGAGTATATCATCTATGATTTTTCGAGGATCTTCCGAACGCGGATTGTCACTTGTAACAATGACATAATCAGCAATTGATACTGCGATTGCACCCATTTTCGGGCGCTTGGTTCTGTCACGGTCACCACCGCATCCAAAAAGAACAATGAGTCGATTTCTCTCACATTCGGCAAAGGTTTTAAGAATATTCTCAAGTCCGTCAGGAGTGTGTGCATAGTCGATAATGACCGTAAAATCTTTACCGGTAGGCACAACCTCTGCGCGTCCTTTAACGCCGGTCATACCTTCGATAGATTCAACAACCTTTTCGATATCAAATCCCAAAAGTGTCGAGCAAGCAATCGCACACAAAGCATTATAAGGAGTAAATTTACCGCCGATTGCGGTTTTTATTGCATAGGTTTCACCCATATATACAATATCAAATTCAGTTCCGTCCGAAC
Organism: Clostridia bacterium; assembly: GCA_017629275.1. Classification (GTDB taxonomy): domain Bacteria; phylum Bacillota; class Clostridia; order Oscillospirales; family Acutalibacteraceae; genus UMGS172. The sequence continues at coordinate 12,255 of JAGBXM010000101.1, read as the reverse complement.
GCAATGTGATATTTTGGGCAACAAAGTCGCAACCCTCATTCTTGGTAGAATAGGTTACAAGTTCGGTCTTAAGATCTTCGCTCATCTGAGAAAAATAATCATCATCAGAATTCATAACCGCTACACGGCTTTGTGAAAACAACTTTTTCTTAGCCAAAAGATAGTTATCCATTGTAACGTGGTAATCCAAGTGATCCTGAGTAAGGTTAGTAAAAAGACCTACATCAAATGTGATTCCGTATACCCTATCCTGATCGAGAGCGTGAGAAGAAACCTCCATAACACAATAATCGCAACCCGACTTCAGCATCAAAGAAAACATCGACTGTAATTCATAAGCGCTGGGGGTAGTATTCTTTGAGGGCAACACTTCGTCACCGATCATATTCTGTATAGTACCGACAAGGCCGACCTTGTGACCGAAACGTTCTAAAACCTCTTTGATCATATAAGACACAGAAGTTTTGCCGTTTGTACCGGTTACACCGATAATTTTGAGTTTTTCTGCAGGGTTACCGAACCACTTGGCTGAAAGTTCGGCAAATACCTTTCTTGAATCCTCAACAAAAATTTGATTTTCAAGACCAACGTCTTTTTCACATATTATCACTGCCGCGCCGTTATCAGCTGCACCTTTGGCAAATTTGTGTCCGTCAACGGTTGCGCCGTTGATACAAACAAATACACAACCCTTTGCCACGTGTCTTGAATCACAGGTGACTGCGCTAATATCAATTTCAGCAAATTTTCCGGCTTTTGCGCCCAATAAATCTTTTAATTTCATTTAAATTCACCTATTCTGCGGTTTCGGTCGTTCTGAAATAAACAGTAACTATCGTTCCTACATCTACCTCTGTTCCACTTTCAACGCTTTGTTTATAAGCCGTAACACCCGAGCCCGAAACAGAAGTTCCCGCAAATTGAATGTTAATATCATTATCTTTCGCAAGTTCATTTGCGTCACTTACAGAAAGTCCGAAAAAGTTCGGAACAGTGGTTTTCTTCACAGCCGCATCATCAGTTGTGTAAAGCATAACAACCGAACCGCTGCTCAACGTTCCGGTAGAAGCCGGGAACTGCTTTAAAACAGTATCGCCATCTCCGACAATTTCATATTTTAAACCTTTTTCGGTAATTGCTTTTTTAGCAAACTCGACCTTTTGACCGGTTACCGACGGAACTCTGACACCGATCTTAGAAAGTTCCTCATCAGAATATTGAGGTTCAATACCCATATAAGGAAGTATTTCCGCTAAAATCTGTCCACCGACAGGTGCTGCAATGGTACCACCGTAATATGCATCACCGTGCGGCTCGTCAAGAATAACAAGTAAAGCGATTTCAGGGTCGTTTATAGGAGCTACACCACAGAACGAAGCGACATAAAGACCGCTTTCACCCGATTCGATCATTTCGGATACCTTCTGGGATGTACCTGTTTTACCACCGATCCTGTATCCCGAAACGTAAGCATTCTTACCACCGCCGCCGTCAACTACAGCTTCCATAAGAACACGTATAGTTTCTGATGTTGTCGACGAAATAACCTGTCTTTTAACCGACGTGGCTACTGTTTTGACGGTATTACCGTCGTTATCAATAACTTCATTTACTATATGGGGTTGAACTAAATAGCCACCGTTTACTGCGGCAGAAATAGCCGTTATCATCTGAATCGGAGTGACCTTAAAAGTCTGTCCGAATGAAGACGATGCAAGTTCGGTAATACCCATACTGCTTAACTTGTGATATGTCGGCAAAGCTTCACCCGGAAGATCTATTCCGGTTTTTTCACCGAGACCGAACGCTTCAAAATATTTAGAAAACGTTGCCGCGCCCAACTGCTGACCAAAGGTAATAAAAACAGGGTTGCAGGAATTCTGAACCGCATTAGTCAAGGTTTCCGCACCATGACCCTCGCGTTTGTGGCAGTTATATCTTCTTCCAGCAACAACGATATACCCGTTACAATTATAATGATTACCGATGCTCGTGGCACCTTCCTCAAGAGCCATCGCTGCGGTAACAATTTTAAAAACAGAGCCCGGTTCGTATGTATCCGAAACCGCCTTATTTCGCCATTGAACGTTTCTTAACTGCGATATCATCGCAGTTTTTTCGTCACCCTCAAGTGCATCTACAATAGCTTGATTTTCGGGAGAAAGATCAAAAGCCGAATTCGGATCAAAATCGCCTGCAACAGCCATTGCAAGAATTTCACCTGAGTTTACATTCATGCAGATCACTGCACCTCGTTCGGTGATCTTGTTATCAATAACAGCCTGGTCGAGATACTTTTCACAAACACTCTGAATATAAGTGTCCAACGAAGTAACCAAAGAATTACCGGGAGTAGCCTCAATTTCAAGCTCATAACTCAGCGGCATATCATTGCCCTTTGCATCTTTAGCAGCAACAACACGACCCGGTACTCCGACAAGGTCGTTTTCGTACTTTTTCTCAAGTCCGTAAAGTCCTTGGTTATCAGAACCGACAAAGCCAAGAACCGACGATGCAAGTGTATTGTTGGGATAATAGCGTTTACTGCTTTCCTCAAGACCGATAAATTGACCAACCTTATACTCACTTGAAGCAATATACTTTCTGATTTTATCAGCGACAGGCTTTTCAACGTTTCGTTTTATTCTCTGGTAACTGACTTTTTTGTTAAGATTGTCAAGCACAGTTTGATAGTCCAACTCAAGAATAGCCGAAAGATTTGTAGCAATATCTGCCTTGGTTGCATTACGCTTTTCCTCGCCCTTGATCGAAGAAAAACTGTTAGGAGTAACAAAAACGGTCCAAACCTGCGCACTTGTAGCAAGCAATTCACCGTTTCTGTCATAGATCTTACCGCGTTCTGCGCTGATCTCGTTATCGTAAAGCTGCTGCTGCGCAGCCTTCTGCTGATAAAAGTCACTTTTGATGACCATAAGATAGAAAAGACGGCCGCCGATAACACCTATCATAATAGCGAGTAACAAAAACCAAGCGAACAGCATTCTTTTTACCATACTCTTACTTGGACCTTTAACCAACCGTCTCACTCCTTATTTTATACGCCCGAACGAGAGTCGGACAAAACAGTCCGGCTCTCGTTAGTTTTAGCCTTGATATAATTATATTTTCATCAATTGTTTTTATTCGGATTAACTGTAGTTCACTTTACCGAATCCACAGTATCTACATTATTGGTCTGAACATAAGTAACTTGACCTTTTTCGCATTTCTGCATACCAAGTTCGATAGCGGCAGCTTCAAGATTGGCAACCGACATCTTCCTCTCCATCTCAACCGAAAGCCTTGTATTTTCACTTTCAAGTTCAACTATCTCACTCTTGATCTGATTGATATCTCTTCTCATAGAGGAAATTTCGGCGCGGAGAAACAGACTTGCAAATATTGTTATAACAACAATGACCGCAATAATAATATTTCTGATCAACAAAGTTCTGACAGCACGCTCACTTTGAACTTTAGCCGAGATCCCGCTATCGTCAATTGGATAATCATGAATTTCTGCCTTCTTCTTAGGTGCAGTTTCAAATCTTTTAAAATCATACGCAAAGCTATCATTGTAGTATTTGAGATTATCCATTTTCAATTCCCTTCTCGCCTTACGGCAACTTTTCTATAACCCTCAATTTCGCGCTCCTTGAACGCGGATTTTGTTTTACTTCTTGCTCAGTAGGAATGATCGGCTTTCTGACTACCAACCGACCGCGCGGTGTCTTACCGCATATACATATCGGAATATCCGATGGGCAGGTACATCCCTTTGTAAATTCTGCAAACAAATTCTTAACCAATCGGTCTTCCAATGAGTGGAAGGTTATTACGCAAAGTCTTCCACCCGGCTTTAATAAATCAAACGCAGCGTTTATGCCTTCTGTTTCAGCTTCAAATTCGTGATTTACAGCAATTCGTATTGCTTGAAAACTCTTTCTGGCAGGATGTCCGTCACGACGAACCGCGGCAGGGACTGAATTGGCAATTATATCCGCTAATTCCAATGTGGTCGATATCGGAGCCACTTCCCTTGCCTTTACGATATTACACGCGATTTTATAGGCGAACTTCTCTTCTCCGTAGTTTCTGAGTATATCGGTTATTTCCTGAACACTGAAAGTGTTTACAAGGTCTGCAGCAGAAAAGCCCGTTTGACTCATTCTCATATCAAGCGGTGCATCAACGTGATACGAAAAGCCCCGTTCACCGTTATCCAACTGCCAGGACGACACTCCAAGGTCTAACAAAACACCGTCAACATTATCGACGCCATACTCAGCAAGTCTTGATTGCATTTCAGAATAATTTGTGTGAATAACCTTCGCAGGTAAACCGTTCAGCCTTTCGGTTGCAACTTGAACCGCATCGGGATCTCGATCAAGCGCATAAAGGCATCCTCCGTTTAAGCGAAGCGCAATCTCCTTCGAATGACCGGCGCCACCTGCAGTACCGTCAACGTATACACCATTGGGTTTAATATTAAGATTTTCAATAACCTCGTCCAGCAAAACTGACTTATGCACAAATTCCATAGCCATTTATCAAAAATTGAGTTGCTGAGCAAGAGCAGCAATCTGTTCGAGCGAAATTTCTTCTTCAAACGACTTGTAGGAAGCGGCATTCCAAATTTCAATTTTGGAAGACATACCAATTATCGTTGCCTCTCCTTCAAGACGTGCGTGATCGCGCAAATTCTGAGGAATAAGCACTCTTCCCTGAGCATCGCACGAAACCTTCTCTGCTCCCGAATACATAAAACGGATAAGCAGACCCGCCTGCGAACTCGGCAGAGCTTTTAACCTTTGGTCAATCTTTTCCCACTCTTCCATCGAGTAGACACAAAGGCAACGTTGACCGTCAGAACTGCAGCAAAGCATAAATTCTTCACCTAGTTCTTCACGGAACTTTGCAGGCACGAAAACGCGGCCTTTTTTATCAATATTATGGTTATGACGTCCATAAAACATATCGACCGCCCCTTTCTTACCCACAATTATGAATGAAAAGCGCTTTTGTGCGCCACTTCAAACCACTGTAAGTCTATTATAAACACAAAGTTTGCATATTTCAATACTTTTTTAAAAAAAGTGATGACAATTTTTATAACGTTGTATTGTGCAACTTGTATATATACAAAATATTGTGTTCTAATCAAAAAGGTACAAAAAAAGAACCTCAAAATCTTATCGATTTCGAAGTTCTTTAAAAGATATTAAGCTTTATTTGTTTATTTAGATACCTTACTAATCATTTCGTGGTGCATATCCCAAAGTTTCTGTGAAAGGTCCACATAGTACTTATGCGGCTTTTCAAAGCGTTGAACCTCTTCCCACAAGGACTCAACCTGTTGTTCGCGATAATCACGAATAGCGGTGGCACAAGGACTTTTATAAACCAATTCTCCCGCTTTAAAGATTGGCACCTGCAAAGGTCTTGCGATATAATCCTTTACAACCTTACGCTTCCACGTGAATTCGGGGTCAAATATCTCATACTCTTTTGTGTCATCGATAACTTCATCATGAAGCGTTATGACGTCGGCAATAGCCTTGCCGCTTTCTCGGTCAAAGAGTCTCCACGACTGCTTAAAGCCGGGCAAAGTAATCTTTGATGTGTTTTCGGATAGTTTAATACGCGGTACAATGTTTCCGCCATTATCTTCTACACCCGTTAACTTATAAACTCCGCCGAACACAGCCTCGCTTGAAGCAGTTATCAATCTTTCTCCTACCCCGAATATGTCAACCTTAGCGCCCTGCATAAGCATATCTCGAATGAGATACTCGTCAAGCGAGTTAGAAACGCAAATTGCGCAATCGGGATAACCTGCATCATCAAGCATTTTTCTGGCACGCTTGGAAAGATATGTTATATCTCCACTATCAATTCTGATACCCAAAGGACGGCAACCCAAAGGCTTCAAAACTTCATCAGCAACCTTTATAACGTTGGGAATACCCGATTTCAAAGTATCGTAAGTGTCAACCAGGAACAAACTTTTTTCTTTATAAACTTCGGCGTAAGCCTTAAATGACTCATACTCATTATCAAAAAGCTGAATCCAGCTGTGTGCCATAGTTCCCGAAACAGGAATATCAAAATCCTTTCCTGCTTTTACGCAAGAGGTTCCGCGGCAACCACCGATGTATGCCGCTCTCGCTCCGCAAACCGAAGCATCGGCACCGTGAGCACGACGTGCACCGAACTCCAAAACCGAACGTCCCTGAGCTGCACGTACAATTCTGTTGGCTTTGGTAGCAATCAACGATTGATGGTTAATATTAAGTAATACAAGCGTTTCGATAAGAAATAACTGTGTTATCGGCCCTCTTAAAGTGACGATGGGTTCACGAGGGAAAATCGGTGTTCCTTCAGGCACTGCCCACACGTCACAGGTAAATTTGAACTCCTCAAGATATTTCAAAAACTTATCATCAAAGATTTTCTGCTTACGCATATACTCAATATCTTCTTTAGAAAACTTAAAATTTTTAAGTTCTTTAATAAGTTGTTCGAGTCCTGCCATAATAGCGAAGCCACCACTATCAGGCACCCGACGGAAAAACATATCAAAATAAGCGATAGTATCGTCATGCCCGTTAAGAATAGCACCGTTAGCCATGGTAGCCTCGTAAAAGTCCATTAACATTGCGTGGTTGACCATATTATCATTTCCTTTCATCGGTAAAATTCAGATCGTTTTCTTTAATTATTCTTCCCTGCTTGATCGTTTTACGAAGGGCAACATCATCACCGCTTTGAATTGCAGTTCTGTACTCGGTCAAATGTTCTATAAGTCCGTCAAGTTCGTCTAACAGCATATCCTTGTTTTTTAAAAACAATTCGGTCCAAAGATTTTCATCAACCGTGGCTACCCTTGAAACATCTTTAAACGAACCTGCCGAGAAGCCTTTTCTATCAACGCAAGACGGTGATTTAACATAGGCACCTGCAATAACGTGAGGCAACTGCGAAGTAAACGCAATCAATCGGTCGTGTGTTTTAGGGTCGGTAACCGTGAGTTTTGCGCACCTAAGATCTTCAACGTAAGCCTTGACGACCTCAAAAGCCCTGGGATCGGTATCGCTAACAGGTGTCAGTATGTAACTTGCGCGATTAAATAAATTCTCATCCGAATTCCTAAAACCGCTTCTTTCTTTACCCGCCATCGGGTGTCCACCGACAAAATACAGTCCGTTATCACGGCATATTTTACCGCAGTTTTCAACCACCCAATCCTTAACACCGCACACGTCGGTAACAACCGAACCTTTTTTCAAAAGCGTGACTTTTTCGCCCAAAAACCCAACCGCAACCGACGGTGTCATACAAAGCACGGTAATATCGGCATCGCACAAAGCCTCTCCGTCCCATACAATGTCAATTGCTCCAACTTTCAGTGCGTCATCTAGTGTTTCTGACGAAATATCAAAACCTATAACAGTATGTTGGGAATTCTTCTTCAAGGTTTTAGCAATCGAACCTCCGATAAGTCCCAGACCGACGATCATAATGTTCACAAATGTCACATCCTTATTGAAATATTTTACATCAACTAACCTTCTCTGTCAACAACGAACACCAAAAGACTGCTAATACAAAGCATAAAAAAGCCGTCCTATCACAAACAATAGGACGGCGAAAACAGATAAGTTTTAATTAATACATTCCACCTGCAGCGCCTGCAGCAGCGGCGGCTGCGGCGGCATCAGCAGCAGGATCCTTTTTCTCGGCAACAATAGACTCAGTAGTGAGAACCATTGATGCAACCGAAGCGGCATTCTGCAAAGCAGAACGGGTAACCTTGGTCGGGTCAACGATACCGGCCTCGATCATATCGGTATATACCTCATTATAAGCGTCGAAACCGTAGTTAGCTTTATCAGATGAAACGATCTTATCAACAATGACAGAACCTTCAAGGCCTGCATTGTAAGCGATCTGACGAATAGGAGCCTCCAAAGCGGCAAGAACGATAGCAACACCGGTCTTAACATCACCATCAACGGTAGCCAGAAGTTGTTTTACAGAACCGATAGCGTTTACAAGTGCAACACCGCCGCCGGCTACGATACCCTCTTCCACGGCTGCCTTGGTAGCGGCAAGAGCATCTTCAATGCGAAGCTTCTTATCCTTCATTTCAACCTCGGTAGCAGCACCAACCTTGATTACTGCAACACCGCCCGAAAGTTTAGCAAGACGTTCCTGCAACTTCTCGCGGTCGAAATCAGAGGTAGTGGTCTCGATCTGATTTCTGATCTGACCGATACGGTTCTTAATTTCATTAGAATCACCTGCACCGTCAACAATGATGGTGTTCTCTTTTCCGATCTTGATTTGACGTGCACGGCCAAGCATATCAATTGAAGTTTCCTTCAGTTCAAAACCAAGCTCACTAGATACGACCTGACCACCGGTAAGGATGGCGATATCCTGAAGCATTTCCTTGCGGCGATCACCAAAACCGGGAGCCTTAACAGCTACACAGGTGAAGGTTCCGCGAAGTTTGTTAACGATAAGGGTCGACAAAGCTTCACCCTCAACATCCTCAGCAATAATAACAAGCTTACCGCCACCCTGAACCATCTGTTCAAGAACAGGCAAAATCTCCTGAATGTTGGAGATCTTCTTATCGGTAATAAGAACAAACGGATCGTCAATAATAGCTTCCATTTTATCTGTATCGGTAGCCATATAAGGAGTAATATATCCGCGGTCAAACTGCATACCTTCAACAACTTCGGAATAGGTCTCAGCAGTTTTAGACTCTTCAACGGTAATAACACCGTCACTGGACACCTTATCCATAGCCTCGGCAATCAACTTACCGATAAACTCGTCACCTGCAGAAATTGTAGCAACACGTGCGATGTCATCAGCACCGTTAACCTTCTTGGAATTACCGACAACGGTCTTAACGGCGGTATCGACAGCCAACTGAATACCCTTTTTAACAACCATGGGGTTAGCACCTGCGGCAACGTTCTTCATTCCCTCTCTGATAAGAGCCTGAGCGAGAACGGTTGCAGTGGTGGTACCGTCACCTGCGCAGTCGTTGGTTCTGGTGGCAACCTCTTTCACAAGCGAAGCACCCATATTTTCAAAAGGATTTTCAAGTTCAATATCCTTAGCAATGGTAACACCGTCGTTGGTAATCAACGGAGCACCGAATTTTTTATCAAGAACAACGTTTCTTCCTTTAGGACCCAAAGTAACCTTAACTGCATCGGCAAGTTTATCTACACCGGCCTGAAGAGCCTTTCTTGCGTCCTCACCAAAAAGAATTTCCTTAGCCATTTAAAATGCCTCCTTATTCAACAATAGCAAGAATGTCGGACTGACGAACGATACTGTACTCAACACCGTCGATCTTAACAGGGTTACCGGCGTATTGGCTGGTAATAACCTTGTCACCGACCTTAACATACATTTCAACCTGATTTCCGTCAACAAGTCCACCGGGACCAACTGCTACGATTTCAGCAACCTGCGGTTTTTCTTTTGCGGCACCTGCGAGAATAATACCACTCTTGGTGGTCTCCTCAGCTTCGACAGATTTAATAACAACTCTGTCTGCCAAAGGTTTGATAGTCATAATAATTACCTCCTGTAACTTTAAGCCGATGTTGTCGACTCAATACACCAAAATCAATTAGCACTCCGAACTTTTGAGTGCTAAATATATTTTAACAAGTTTTCAAAAAAAATCAAGTGCTTTTGGAAAATTTTATAAAAATATTTACGCTTATTTAACAATTATACGTTAAGCACAACAATTCCAAAATTAAGATACAAGGCAAACAAGCACCATGCGAGATACGGCAGCAGTAAAAACGCCGCCTTTTTATCTATTCGGTAAAAGCTAAAAATAGTTAGCACAACAGCAACAATCAATAGCACAAGCCAGAAGCAGGCAAATTTCAACGCATCAAATCTGAAGAATATTATCGGCCAAATAACATTTATAGCAAGTTGTAATACGTACAGCTTCAATCCTTTACCCTTATCAAGATCACGTGATTCAGCAACAATTCCTGCCGCAATTCCCATCAAAATATAAAGTAACGTCCATACTATCGGAAACAATATCGCAGGCGGTGACAACGGCGGTTGTTCATAAGTTTTGTAGGCGTCAAATCCACCCGACAATAAAGTTCCAAGGCCTCCCGCAATCAGAGTCACAACGACCCACCCTATCTTGGTTTTATTCTCTTTAATAAAGTTGATTATTTTCTGCATTATAATCCCTCCCAAAAGAATATATGTCACAATTACAAAAAATAATCAAAAACCGACCGGGTTTTCACGCGGTCGGTTCAACAATTTACTTTTTACGGTTTTTAACAACCAAAACAACAACGCCGGCAACAATAACAACAAACGCTCCGATAGCTACCCAAACAATGGGATTTACACTGTTTTTATCACCTTTTGGTGCATCGGTATCGGAAGACGTGGGATCATTATCCGTACCTTGCGGTGCCGACTCATCAGGCAGAAGCTTCGGAATGACCTCCGTCTTGGTAGCACTACAATTCGAACACTTACTTTCAAGCAAACCGTCAGCGGTATTGGTAGGAGCAACTTTCACCACCCATTCCCCGTAGGCGTGACCGATACTTGCTATATCCATCTTTTCCTGCTCTTTACAAATAGAACACGTTCTCACCTGTTCGCCGCTATCTTCACAGGTCGCCTTGGTTGAAACACTCCACTCGCCAAAACTATGGGTATGTCCATCGGCACTGAGCCTTGCGATTTCAGCATACTCTTTCTGTACGCAACCCTCATTCTGACAACTTCTCACCTTTTTACCAACCTTATCGACCGTAGCCTCGGTTTCAACAACCCACTCAGACCACTTATGTCCTAAAGCAGAAATATGGGTAATATCCTTTTTGGCATCACATTTGCTACAATGATGAGACTTAACACCAAATTCGGTGCAGGTTGCAGGTTCATCAACAGTCCATTCATTCGAATAAGAATGACCCGTATACGGAATAACCTCTTTTTCATATTCGGTACATCCCGAGCATCCACGGATCTTTTCACCGTTTTCATCACAAATGGGTTCCTTTGTGATTTCCCACTCACCGAAGGAATGGGTGTGCGAAGTGTCAACACCGCCGCCTATGGTAATATCAACCGAAGCGCCCGTTATAGCAACATTATCGCTATCCTTCTTCATTACGGGAACAACTTCAATTTTAGAGGTCTTACCCGCAACACCTGACTTTACCTTTAAGGTGAACTCAAAAGCATCTCCGTTTTTAACGGCGGCCTTTTTATAGCCGATGGCTGCATTATTCTTTTCTTCATCAAAGTCACTCAACAAGGAGCCTTGAAGCAACCAGTTACCTTTAACCAATTCAAAGTCGTTACTGTCATATTTCAATTTAAGACCAAAACTCTGAAAAGGTTCCTCACCGTTAAGAACGACGAGCACAGTAAAAGAATCACCGCTTGTAACCGCTGTTTTTGTAGGTCTGAGACTGATGGAGTTGCCCGCCGCAAAAGCGGTAGTACAAACCGATACAAGTAAAAGAATGCAGATAAAAATTGCAAATACTCTTTTCATTTAACTTCCTCCGAGATCAAATTACAATAAACTAACATAAGTATAACATATATAAAATAAAATTGCACTATATTTTTATTGCAAATAAGAAATTCAACAAAAATAACAAAAAGTGCAACGTTTATTGTTGACTTTTCAAAAACACACCCATATAATGAAACTTGCAGACAACCTGCATATTTGCCCGGTGCTGCAAAAAATTCATACAGTACCGGAACAAAGTTATGCCAAGCGGCATAAGGAGGTATTTTTATGAGTAAAAGATTCGGAATTAACATGGATATCCCTGAAGTTAAGGGTGACCGAAAACTCGTATGGGGCGACTGCTTCAACGGTGATGATATCGATCAGGAAATTTGGTCGCCCGTTGCCTGGAATGTTGCGGACATCCATCAGGAGTGGTCAGATAAAACCTACTATGTAAAGGATGGTCAGGTCGTTCTGTTCAGTTCTAAGGTTGCTCCCGAAGAGGTTGTTGATGATAAACCTTATTACACTCCCTGCTTCTTGACAACCAAAGACCGTATGGAGTTCAAGTACGGCTACTTTGAGATAAAGGGACAAATTCCTTTCTATAAAGGCAACAGCGGTGCTTATTGGTTTGTTTCAACCGAAAAGACCAAGAATGGCGCAGGTGCAGAGTTTGATATGGTCGAACAGCTTGG
>JAGBXM010000100.1 GCA_017629275.1 Clostridia bacterium | reverse complement strand
TGCGCTCAGAATGGCAGGCGACCACTGGACGCCCCCTACAACACGGTAAATTTACACTTTGTAGGGAATGGATTTATCCATTCCGAAAACTGTTTTACGGTGGGTGACCGATGGTCGCTCCTACGGCAACTGAAATTACACTCGTAGGGGAGCGCCTCTGCGCGCTCCCGAAAATGTTTTGAAAAATATTACTCGGCGGCATACCACCTACACCTCATCCGTCAGCCTTCGGCTGCCACCTTCCCCTCAAGGGGAAGGCTAAGATTCTTCGCTGCGCTCAGAATGACAGACCATATGATTTATTGGTTTAATGCGGGCGAACACGTAGGTAAAGCCCCTGCGGTGTGCCGTTTGGGGTTGATTGGCAGCTCGACCGATGGAAATCCCTTGCGAGTGTGAATTGTATCTTGTAGGGGAAGACTTAAGCGCCTTCCCGAAATGAGTCAAGATTCCTCACATTCGTTCGGAATGACAGGGCAGGGTCTTGGTCGTCATTCCGAGGAGTTTCACGACGAGGAATCTTTTTAGGGTAAGATTCCTCACATTCGTTCGGAATGACAGGGCAGGGTCTTGGTTGTCATTCCGAGGAGTTTTACGACGAGGAATCTTTTTAGGGTAAGATTCCTCACTGCGTTCGGAATGACAGACGATAGTTTATTTTGTTCGCAGGATGGAATCGCCGTCAAAACATTTATGTTGATTTTTTGAGTGGTATAGTTTAGAATAACTATTGAGGGGCGGTTTTGATTTGGCTCCCAATACATTAAACTAAAAGTTTGCGGAGGTATGCAAAATGAAGTTAAAATATAAGTTCGTTGTAAGAGAGGTCGCCGGTAAGTCGGTTGCCGTTGCCGTTGGCGAGGATAACCGTAATTTTAACGGTATGATCAAGCTCAACGAGACGGGTGAGTTTATTTTTAAATTGTTGCAGGGTGACGGCAGTTCTTTAGAGGATATCTGCGCCGCTTTGATGAAGCAGTATGATATTGATGAAGGTACCGCAAAGGATGCTGCCGAAGGCTTTATCGGCCAACTGTCGGGCGCAGGTATTATTGAAGAATGATAGCTTCAAATATTGAAGAAATTATTGAGCGCGACGGCCAGGTGCTTGAAATGACTTACGGTGTCAGTATGCAACCGATGTTGCGTCAAGGGCAGAATCCGGTTGTTATTTCAAAGGTCGTTTCAACCCCTAAAAAACACGCCGTTATTTTATTTAAGGACTCGACGGGAAAATATATTCTTCACCGAATCATTAAGGTGACCAAAGACGGTTTTGTTACCCGCGGTGACAATTTGTTTGTAACAGAAAGCGTTGCATCTGACGGTGTACTTGGTGTTTTAACGGGATATTACAAGGGCGAAAAGTATATTGATTGCGAAAAAAATTTCGGGTACCGGGTATATTCATTTTTCACACCGATGTGTTACGTTTTTAGAAAAACAAGGCATTGTATCGGCCGTTTCGCACCGAATTTTGTGAAAAAGATATATAGAAAAATATTTAAATAAACAGGTTTCTTTTGAAGGTTGTACTTTAAAAGAAACCTTTTTTCTTTATTGCAAGATTGTGCATTGCGTTTAAAAATGACAGAATTCAGCTGATGTTTGTCATTCTGAGGAACGAATGTGATGAAGAATCTTTAAAACAAAGTTAAGATTCTTCGCTGCGCTCAGAATGACAGGGGTGGTTTGGCTTTGTTTGTAGGGACCGACGTCCTCGGCGGTCCGTGATTGGTCGTTTGGGGTTGATTGATAGCTGTTCTCCTCATCCACCGCTAACGCGGTCCCCCTTCCCCGCTGGGGAAGGCTAAGATTCTTCGCTGCGCTCAGAATGACAGACCATATAATTTATCGGTTTGACGACGGGCGAACACGTAGGATGGTAAATTTACGCTTTGCAGGGGTTGGTAGTTGTATCAAAAGTTGAGACAAAATGACGAGTTAGATTGATATTTATGAAACGTTGTTGAATATAACTTTTACCGGTGGAAATATATTTGAACTTTAGTCGTGTAACAAGACATAATCCTGTAAACTGTTGTTGACTTATTTTTGCGTTGGTGGTACAATATAATGGAATGTGGGAGTTTATGCTTTTATCCCAAAATTTATAAGAGGCGGTAGTTTTTTTATGGCATGTGGAAAAGACAGAATATGGCTGTCATCACCAACAATGCATAGTGAAGAAATGGGGTTTGTCAAAGAGGCATTTGACAAAAACTGGATTGCCCCATTAGGTTTCAATTGTGACAGTTTTGAAGCGGAAATTGCGGATTATCTGCAGAACGGAGAAGGCGAGAGTTTGTATACTTTAGCTTTGGCTTCGGGTACTGCGGCATTGCATCTTGCAATTAAATTGGCAGGTGTCAAGCCCGGAGACGTGGTACTTTGCTCGGATATGACCTTCTCGGCAACCGTTAATCCGATAAGCTACGAGGGTGGCGTTCAGGTCTTTATCGACTCTGAGAGAGAGACCTGGAATATGGACCCCGTGGCTTTGGAAAAGGCTTTCCAAAAATATCCCGAGGCAAAGGTCGTTATGTTGGCTCATCTTTACGGTACACCTTCTAAGATGGATGAGATCGTTGAGGTTTGCCGCCGTCATAACGCAACTCTGATCGAGGATGCTGCCGAGGCTTTGTCGGCTGACTATAAGGGTAAGAAATGCGGCACCTTCGGTACATACAACGTTATCAGTTTTAACGGAAATAAGATTATTACGACTTCGGGCGGCGGTATGCTTATTGCCGCAAGTAAAGAGGCAAGGGATAAGGCCTTCTTCTGGGCCACTCAGTCGCGTGAGCCTGCCCCCTGGTACCAGCACGAGGAGATCGGATATAACTACCGTATGTCCAACGTCGTTGCAGGTATCGGCCGCGGTCAGCTTCTCCATCTTGAGGAGCACCGTGTTTTGAAAGAAAAGATTCGTCGCCGTTATGAAGAAGCGTTCAAGGGATTGCCTATAACCTTGAATCCGTATCTTGAGGACACAAGACCCAACTATTGGTTGACCTGCTTTACCGTTAACGAGGGTTGTGACGTTGATCCGTTCGATATTATGAAAAAACTCGGTGAAAACGTTGTTGAGTCAAGACCTATCTGGAAACCTATGCACATGCAGCCCGTTTTCAAGGATAGAGATTTTATTTACGTCGAGGATAAACCGGTCAACGAGGAGATATTTAAGCGCGGCCTGTGCTTGCCGAGTGATATCAAAATGACCGAGGAAGAACAGGATTTCGTTATTGATATCGTAAAGTCATTCTTTTAAGTGAAACGGGTATTGTTTAAGGTGGAAGAGCAAAGTGAAAAGGTTTGATTTGTTTTTAAAAAGAGCGTTTGATATTGTTGTCAGTGTTGTCGTTCTTGTTATTGCTACGGTGATACCCGTTATGATCGTGGTTCCGATTTTGATAAAACTGACATCAAAGGGTCCGGCCATTTATAAGCAGGTCCGTGTAGGAAAAGACAAAAAAGAGTTTACGTTATACAAATTCAGAACAATGATTGTTGAACGGTATGATGCTCACGGTAATGAGATAATGTCCGAACAACGTATAAACCGCTTTGGTAAACTGCTCAGGAAGACCAGTATCGATGAACTGCCGCAGTTATTCAACGTTCTGAACGGTACTATGTCGATTGTAGGACCGAGACCGATGCTTGATTATCAAGCACCGAGATGCATAGGTGAGGAAAACCTGCGTTTTACCGTTCGCCCCGGTCTTACGGGACTTGCTCAGATAAAAGGTCGAAACAATATTCCTTGGGAACAACGGATAAAATATGATATTGAATACATAAACAATTTCAGTTTTTGGTCGGATATAGTCATTCTTTTCAAGACCGTTTTATTGGTTTTTAAAAAGACGGGTACCGACGTAAAGCCCGAGTATCGCGGTGTTGACAGATTTTCCAAGCATTATATTCCTGAAAATGAAGAAGTAGAGACAACAAGTTAGAGAGTTGGTAATTTGACTTATGAAAGC
>JAGBXM010000099.1 GCA_017629275.1 Clostridia bacterium | reverse complement strand
TATACCTTCGATTTAAACCTCAAAACAAACTGTTCATCACCGATACGGCATAAATAGTCCTCAAGTTCAAGCACGAACCACATCGCCCAGTTGGGTATAAAGGACCCGTCCACAAAATCGGCGGGATAGCACATCGGCAACATACCCTTGGGTAAATTCTCAAATTTCTCGGGTAAAAGGAAATTTTCAAGGAAATTGCGTTCAACGGCATTGTCACCCGTCAATAAAAATTCGGTTCTCGCAGTAAAGAAGCTGTCGCACAGCCACCCTGCCCTTTCTCTTGTGGGGCAGTCCATAAAAATATCAACGGCAGTTTGCTTAAACGTGTTGACCGCCGCAGAAAATATCTCTGCCGATTCGGGGTCACTTCCCTTATATTCCGTAATGATGGGTTGCGGACAAACAAGCTCGATAACACGAATGTTTTTAATAACAAATCGGCCGTTGGTACAAGCGAATTTTATATACTTAAAGCCAACCGCTTCGACCGTCTGAAAACGGTATTGTCCGCTTTCAACCTCAAATCTTACGGCATTTAAGCATTGCATACTGTTAGGGTCAACGTCACCGTTGGGTCTTAAGGTCTCGTCAAAGGCAATGTAAAAAACACCTGTTTCACTACACTCAATGTCAAACGCAATGAATCCCGTTCTTTCAGACGGTAACGATAGTATCTGAAACTGTCCGCTTGATACCGTCACCTCGCCCGAAAACGGCTCATCCCTGTCACGCTTTGCGGTTATTTCCCATTCCTGCGTTTCATCACTTAAATGGATTTCCAGCTCGTCCTCACAAAATCCGTCGACCGTATATTTATTAAGGTCACCCGCACCGTAAAGTGAACGGTCTTTTTTATATTTCAAAGGCTTAACGCCCGTTACAAAATCACCTTCAGACACCAAATACTCAGGACTGACGGTCGGGAATTTCAGTGGAGCGATACCTCTCGGTATCAACTGTTTTTCGTCTAAGATTTCTACATCCGTTTTTACGGCATTGGGACTTACACGTCCGACGCGCCAACCGTAAACGTCACTAGACATCCGATAGCTTTCGCCCATCGGTCGTTGATAACTGTAACGCTGAATCTTCTTGACACGCTCGTTCAGAACGAAACCGACGAAGCCGTCACGACCCGTAGCCGCAACCGCCTTACCGTCAACCGACAACTCCATCTGCACAAATCCGTCTTGTCTGAGACTTGCATACGAATAGGTATAATAATTGACAACCTCGACCGCTATGTGATTGACGCCTTTTTCAAGTTCAAGTTTTGTTTCATCAACACGGAAAAAGCCGTGAGCACATCTTGCGGGACCGAAAGTCACAAACTCCCCGTTTACAAAAACACGGTAGAAGCCCGAAGTAGCAAGACGTAAAACGGCTGTACCGCCAAAAAAGTCAACTGCGGTATAAAACGCTGCAGTTACGTTCTTTTCCTCAAGTTTGCCACAAGGCCACACAGGTAAAGCATTTTCAAAAAAAGACATAAGAACCCTCTTTTCGAATCAGTAATCACTCTTTGACCCCCATCATTTTACCAAACAAATCACAAATCCTCAATAATAATTTGCAAACATTGCATTTTTTTCTTGTTAAATCACAACATTTATGGTATACTTGACTAAAAGTATACAAAATACTCTTTAGGAGTGGTAAAAAAATGAAGTGTCCCTATTGCTCATTTGAAGAAAGTAAGGTTATCGATTCCCGTCCCACCGACGAGGGCGAACGTATTCGCCGCAGAAGAGAATGCTTAAACTGTCAGAAGCGCTTCACTACATACGAAATCATTGAGAGTCTGCCCATTATCGTTATTAAGAAGGATAAATCGCGTGAGGTCTTCAACCGTGATAAACTTATCAACGGTATGCTCAAGGCCTGTGAAAAGCGTCCCGTTTCGATCAATGATATCGAACGCGCAGTTGACGATATCGAAGCAAAACTGCAGAACTCTCTCGACCGCGAGGTCACAAGTGACGCCATCGGTGAGCTCGTTATGGATAAACTGAAAGAGCTTGACGAGGTCGCATACGTCCGTTTTGCCAGCGTTTACCGTCAGTTTAAGGATTTAAGCACATTTATGGAAGAGCTCAACAAACTCCTCAACGACAAATAATTTCAAAAAAAGCAAATTTTTTAAAAATTGTTCTTGACAACGCGATGATATTATAGTAAAATACATAACGTTGTCAGCGATGCTGTTATGGCTCAGGTGGTAGAGCACATCCTTGGTAAGGATGAGGTCGGCAGTTCGAGTCTGCCTAACAGCTCCAAAAGAAAATCCGTTCACGAAAGTGGACGGATTTTTGTTTGTATTATTCTTTTTTCTTTTTTGTTCTTGGCACACAACAGTGTTTATTTCCCTTTTGTGCTTATTCGACTTTAATAGTTATATTTCTTAACCCCAAGCCCTCACTCAACTCAACAACTCGAACATTTTAGTTAATTTTATTAAGTGAAATCACCCACATACTGAAAAAACACATAATAAAGTTATGATTTATCACAGTAAAAATTAAAAATATCAACCCTCAGCATAAATTTGTAATGTTTTAGGGCTTTTGTGTTGACTTTAAGCGAAATAATGGTATAATTGCACAGGTAGATAAATATGTATATTTAACGTCTCTTTTGAGATTGTTTTTTTATTTTTACGGAGGATTTTTTATGAAGATCGCAGATTTTTTCGGAAGCGAAGTTTTCAATGAAGCAGTAATGAAAGAAAAACTGCCCAAAGAAACCTATCGTGCTCTGAAAAAGACCATACACGACGGTAAATCGCTGGACATTACCATTGCCAACACCGTTGCCAACGCAATGAAGGACTGGGCAATTGAAAAAGGTGCCACCCATTACACCCACTGGTTCCAGCCGATGACCAACATCACCGCCGAAAAGCACGACAGCTTTATCGTTCCGACCGAAGACGGCCACGTTATTATGGAGTTTTCGGGCAAAGAACTTATCAAAGGCGAATCGGACGCATCTTCCTTCCCCTCAGGCGGTTTGAGAGATACCTGCGAAGCACGCGGCTACACCGCTTGGGACCCCACATCCTGCGCCTTTGTCAAAGACGGTACTCTTTGCATCCCCACCGCATTCTGTTCTTACAACGGTGAGGCACTCGATAAAAAGACTCCCTTGCTCCGTTCAATGGAGGCTTTAAGTAAACAGGCTTTGAGAATACTGCACCTTTTCGGCAACACAAGCGCCAAGCGTGTTACCACCACTGCAGGTCCCGAACAGGAATATTTTCTTGTTGACAAAAAGTATTACGATGAGCGACCCGACCTGCTTTATTGCGGACGCACCCTTTTCGGTGCTCCCGCCCCCAAGGGTCAGGAGATGGAAGACCACTACTTCGGCGCTTTAAAACCCAGAGTCTGCGCTTATATGAAGGAACTTGACGAGGAACTCTGGAAAATGGGTGTCCACGCCAAGACCGAGCATAACGAGGCGGCTCCCGCACAGCACGAATTGGCTCCCATATTCAATACCACCAATATCGCGGTCGACCACAACCAGCTCACAATGGAGCTTATGAAAAAGGTTGCCAACCGCCACGGTCTCGTCTGCCTGTTGCACGAAAAACCGTTTGCAGGTGTGAACGGAAGCGGCAAACACAACAACTGGTCAATGTCGACCGATACCGGTGTCAACCTTCTCGACCCCGGTAAGACTCCTGCCGAAAACGCACAGTTTTTGCTGTTCCTGGCCGCCGTTATCAAGGCGGTTGACGAATATCAGGGTATGATGCGTGTCTCGGT
>JAGBXM010000098.1 GCA_017629275.1 Clostridia bacterium | reverse complement strand
ATTGGCCGTATGATTGTCGGTGCAACCATTGACAAGGTGGTTGAGGTTGACGGAAAATATGTGCAGAAGCATTTTTTGACCGAAATGATAAACGGTCAGTTCGATGCCGATTCGCTCGATTATCTCCGTCGTGACAGTTATATCACGGGTCTTTCGTTGACCTATCACATTGACCGCTTCCTTTATAAGATAAAGATAGTTGACGTCCCTGAAGAGGTTGACGGAAAATGCGTTACTGCCAAGCACCTCACTGTGCCGATTTCGGGCGTTTCCACCGTTGAGGAAATGATTTTCGGCAAGCAGATGCTGACGAGGTATATTTATCAGCACCAAAAGGTGCTGGCCGCCGATGCTCTCGTGTATGATGTGGTGAGCGGTCTGAGGCTTAACGGAAAACTGCAGCATCCGTGCGATTTTCTGTATTATTGCGATGATGATATTTATAAAATATATGACGAAAGCGGTGACCCCGATTTGAGGGTGCCTGCCTTCAATATGCCTATCCACTCAGAGTCGGGCAAGACCATTTCGGATGTTGTGCGCAAGATAAAGACCCGAAATCTGCCCAAAAAAGCATTGGTCATAAATATGGGCAATCTTCTGCATGGCATCACCCTTAACGAAGGGTTTGAAACGATCAAAGAGGCAATGTTCTCGGGTGGAGTCCGCAAAGACGTGCGTGACGAAGCCTGGAGGATATGTGACCTCAATGGTCTTGACAGGCGTAAGGTTGACCTGTTTGATATTTTCTATTCGGTGCCAAAACCCACCACCGCCAAAAATTATACCGATGTGCGTGTGTCCACCCATGACGGCAGATTGGTTGAGCTCAAAGACGTTGCCGACCTTAACGATTGGGCAAACGAGTTTTCGGGGCGTGCTTGGAACGCTTATGTGTTCACCTCGGCCGAGCTTTTGCCGGTCGTAAGCCTTGCCGCCAAGCGTGTGCTTCAAAAAAGGGGGGTGCAGTTTGACGAGGAGAGGATATTTGCCAATCTCAAACACTCGGCAGAAATTGAAAAACTGAAATAACGAAAAACAGACCTGTCAAAATTTAGTAACAGGTCTGTTTTGCTTGTTTTTTATGCTTTGTGCGATAGCTTTTCGGGGTTGTTCCCGTGGCTTCAAGGAACACCTTGCCAAAATAACTCGGACTTTTAAAACCGCACATTTTGCCGATCTGCTCGGCAGAATATGAGGTATTTGCAAGGTACTGCTTGGCCTTGGCACAGCGGATCTGCTTCAACTGTTCCACAATTGTGTGTCGGCTGACCTTGCTGTATTGCTTGCACAGTGTATATTTGTTGAGGTTGACGGCCGCTGCAATCTGATCCAAGGAAAGGTCCTCGTAAAAATGCACCTCAAGATATTGGTCAACCTTTTCGGTCAGTTGGGTGGATTTTGCAAAGCAGTTGCTCAAAATGTTGATAACAAAAGAATAAACTGCGGCAGAACGGGAAAACACGGTACTGTTACCAACGCAGTGAGCAAAAAGCATCCGCATATTGTGGGTAAGTGAGTCGGTCACGTTGAAAACGAACCAATCACCTGCGTTATAATGATCCAAAAGTCCGTTAAGGCCAAAAAAGGTCACCCACGAGGTTGAAAAAATATCTTTGTTCCCCGAGTAATATTCGTGCGGCACATCTGCCCGAAAGAAAACGCCCTGACCCGATTTCAGCGTGACGGTTTCCTTTCCGAATTTAAAGACACCCTCACCTCGGTGAACCCACAAAAAATGGTGGCTTTCGTAGCCGTCATTGCGTATCATATGGGTCTGGTAGGCGCAAGACCCCACACTGTTCAGAAGTACCGGCAGCTTGCCCGAAAGATAATAGTCATTCACATTGCTCTTGATTTCAAAAAACATAACAATATCCTTATATTAAAGCTT
>JAGBXM010000097.1 GCA_017629275.1 Clostridia bacterium | reverse complement strand
GATGCCCTCAAGCCTTTCCACCAAGCTTTATGCCAAGTGGGGCGTTTCTGATGAGGCTGTCACGGTTAAGTTTGAAACCTTCAACGGCACCAAGGTTGAGACGGCCGTCGGCCGCGCAGGCGATGCTCTGACACTTCCTGTGCTGACCCGTGCAAACTGCAACTTTGCAGGCTGGTTTGATAAGGAGTTTAAAACACGCTATACGGCAGGCACTTTCCCTGAAAAGGGCATCACCCTTTATGCCAAGTGGGAGCTTATCCCTCAGTTGTGTTCATTTGAAAACGTTGAGGACTTCCCCAAGCCTGATAACGGTGCCTTCACACAAAGATGTCTGCTCGGTGACGATAAGTATAAGACCAAAAAGGACGCTTATAAGAGCAAAACTGCTTTGCATTACTCTTTCCAGCGCGGCTTCGACCTCACAGGCTCTGCAGGTAAGGGTACTCCCGCAGGCGTTATGCTGGTTGACGAAACCGGTCAGAAGGTCAAGCTGACGTCGGGCAAGACCTACGTCATTACCTTTAAATATAAGGTCGTTGATTATATCAGTAGCCGAGGTAGTATTTGTTTGATCGCCGCAGGCGGCGGTGCATGGTCCGACCGTCAGGTGCAGGATTACAGGACAGCCAGCATAGCTTACGATGAGACTGACGAAAAGAAAGGCTGGCAGACTGCCACCTTTACACATACCTGGAATGCCCAAAACGATTCGGGAAGCTACTGCTACATAGCCATCGGCGGTGAGGCGGAGGTTTATGTCGATGACGTTCTTGTTTATGAAAAGGATAATAACTTCAAGGTGAAGTCGGACAAAATGATGCTCTGCTTTGACAGTGGCGTTGCTCCGATGATTGACACCGTTTTTGCCGACAGAGGCGCCGAGATAAAATTACCTGAGCTTGAAATGGAAGGCTATCGTTTCTTGGGTTGGGCCTATGATGAGGGCCGACTTGAGATTATCGAGAGCGAAACCATA
The DNA here is from genome assembly GCA_017629275.1 of Clostridia bacterium. Lineage (GTDB taxonomy): Bacteria > Bacillota > Clostridia > Oscillospirales > Acutalibacteraceae > UMGS172. The sequence continues at coordinate 554 of JAGBXM010000097.1, read as the reverse complement.
AAGCTTGATAAAATGTATACCAAGATTTATGCCGACTGGTATAAGATTCCGCCTGTGGTTGACGAGCCCGAACCCGAACCTGAACCCGAGCTTGAGAATAAAAAAGAGCCCAAGCCTGAAAATAATAATATGATGCTTTACATTATTATAGCGGCCGCTGCAGTGGTTGTTATCGGTGTCGCCGTGACCGTGATTATAATCGTAAAGAAGAAAAAGAAAGCATAATACATTATATAACAAAACCAAGGACGTTTCGCCCTTGGTTTTAGTTTTCTCAATACGGTCACACCGCTTATGTCGGTAAAAGCTTTGACCATATAAAGTTTTGCCTTGCCGAGCGCTCCAAAGGCTCCCTTGTGTAAAGGGAGCTGGCGAAACCGAAGGTTTTGACTGAGGGATTGTCGTTATACAAAACAGCCCTCCTGTCAGTATTACTTTATCGGGGCAGATTAGCAACCAAATACATTCCATAAAGGCGATTTAATCAGATTCACCACTGCTTTTCGCCACAAAAACCGCTTTGTGACCAAAAAAAGGTCTTAAAATCGGTCATT
>JAGBXM010000096.1 GCA_017629275.1 Clostridia bacterium | reverse complement strand
GGTTTTTTAAGTGTCTATCACTTCAGCCGCGCCTTTAAATTAGTAACCGGCTACACCCCCACCGAATATCGCGCACAGCAGTTGAAGATGATGCTTTAATATTGACAATTTCCAACTATGCGGTATAATTAATTTATAAAAAACATGTAGGAGATTAATTTATGATTTACAAAAACGTTGAATTTCACAACGTAGGCGAACTGTTATACAACGATGACGGAAGCGTTTCGTGGAAACGAATACCCAGTTCGGTACACGAAAACACCGAACTTCCGGATGTTGTATATAACTCAACGGGTGTTGAACTGCGCTTTGTTATGAAAAGTGATACCGTCACCATCCGTATGTGTAAATACGATAAAGAAAATAAAGGTATCCACAATTTCCACGTATTCAGGGGCGCTATTCAGGGCAGTTGGAAGGATCACGAAGTACACCACTCGGTTTCAGGTGAAATCGAAGACTTCGTTATCGAAAGACCCAAGAATCCCGAGCGCCTCAAAGCGGTTGACAAAATGCTCGGCCACAGTTGGGATTCAGAGGTCGTCCGTGTAATATTTGACCGCGGCCGTTACAGAATATATGACATAATCGGTGATGTTGAACCTCCAAGACCTGAACAGTTACCACAAAAGACCATGCTCAGCTACGGCTCCTCCATCACCCACGGTTCCAATTCCATTGACCGTTCACACGCTTGGGTGTCGGTAGTAGCTCATAACCTTGACGTCGACGCCATAAACTTGGGTATGGCGGGCAGTTGCCGTATGGAGCCGGCTCTTATCGACTATATCGCCACCCTCGGTGTGCAGGGCAAATGGCACTTTGCCACTTTAGAACTTGGTATCAACGTTCTTTCCTGGGACGATGAACTGATTAACGAGCGTGTCACCTACGCCATCCGTCAGATAGCGGGTAAAAATTCCGAAAAACCGATATTTGTTATCTCCCCCTTCTATCATTACGGTGACGATTTCAGCGAAGAACAACACGCCAAACGTTGGAGACGGCATATTGAAAGAATCGTCAAAGAACTGAACTTCCCCAACGTTACCTACATCAACGGTTTCGATATACTTGACAGCGCCGCATATATTTCGGCCGATGAGGTTCATCCCAACATCTACGGTTGCCAACGCATCGCCGATAAGATGACCGAAATACTCAAACCATTTGTGACTAAATAAGTGACAAAACAAAAAAATTCCGAGTTAAAACTCGGAATTTTTTTGTTTGTTTTCATTTATAAATGAACTTAAAATCTCTTGGCTTCGGTCATTTCCTATGAATTCAACCGCCATATCGCCCGACTCCGAAATTATGAAATCATCAACAAAATATGTGCTGAAATCGGCATCGTCATCGCTGTCAAAAACCGAAAATGTGCCTAAGCCTTCTTTAAAACCGACACCGCTTTTCTTGACCCGTGCCTCTTTTCGTGTCCACACATAGAAAAACCTCTCGTTTTGTTTTTCTCCGCCGTCAAGAATATATTCATATTCCGCCAAAGTAAAATACCTTTTGGCAATATCAATATTTATAGGTCTCACCTTTTCAATGTCAACCCCTATTTCGTCCTCCGACACGGCAACCGCAATGCCTGACGAAGTGTGTGAAATACTGAAATAAACATTGTCGATATTTTCAACAAACGGTTTGCCGTTTGAGTCAACCGAAAACTTCAAATCTTTATTTGCCACTTTAAATCTGCGGCACAAGACCGCCCTTAACAACAGTTTGGCAAACAGACTCTGCCTTCTCTTTTCAATATCGGCATATCGGTTGACCTTCTCTTTCCGTTCTTCGGACACCAAAGGCAACAATTCTTCCAATTGACCGTCGTTTATATCCTCATACCTCAAAAAATAAATTTGAGCCATTTCACGCACCTCCTTTAAAAATTCAATAAGAATTACAGAACCTTATAGCCTTCGGCCTCGACGGTATTTTTGAGCAATTCATCCGAAACATCGGCACTCAAAGTAATAACGGCAGTTCCCTTTTCGTGGTTTGCCACGACCGATTCAACACCGTCCAAAGCCTCCAAAGCCTTTTTAACGTGTGCCTCACAATGCATACACATCATACCTTCGATCTTTAAAACCTTTTCCATTTTAACCTTCTCACTTTCTGTTGTAACTATATTCTGTTCTTTATCCTCAGCGCTTTTGAAACCTTTAAAAAGGTTCAAACGAAGAGCATTTGATACAACGCAAAAACTCGACAAGCTCATTGCCGCTGCACCGAACATCGGTTCTAATTCCCAACCGAGTAACTTTATAAATGCGCCTGCCGCAAGCGGTATACCTATTATATTGTAAATAAACGCCCAGAACAAGTTTTGTTTAATATTTCTTAAAGTTGCTCTGCCTAACTTGACGGCCGTTACAAGGTCACTTAAGCTACTTTTAACCAACACCACATCGGCCGACTCAATAGCAACGTCGGTTCCTGCACCGATTGCCACACCGACATCGGCCTCGGTCAGTGCCAAAGCATCGTTGATACCGTCTCCAACCATCATAACCTTGCCTTTTTGCTTCAAGGCTTCAATGACCTCCCTTTTGCCGTCGGGCAAAACTCCTGCGATTATCTCATCGACACCGCTTTTAAGGCCCACCGCTTCAGCAGTAATACGGTTGTCACCCGTCAGCATCACAACGCGAATACCCATTTTTTGCAATTCGTTAATGGCTTTAGGACTGTCCTGCTTTATGGCATCGGCAACGGCAATCATACCGACGTATTTTCCGTCAAAGCTGAAGAACAACGGCGTCTGTCCTTTACCCGACACCTCATCGGCAAGGCGTTTTACACTGTCACCTATTTCGATAAAGGATGTTATAAAGTTAAGATTACCGCCGACAATCGGTTTGCCGTCCAACGTAGCCGTCAATCCGTTACCCGACGATATCGCAAAACTTTCAACCTCGGCAATCTCGACCAAAAGTTCCTCAACACGCTTCATAACAGCCTTAGCTAACGGATGTTCACTTTTACTTTCCAATGAACCGGCAAAGCTCAGTAATTCCTTCTCACTTATATCTTCGGCAGGATATACACCTAAGCATTCGGGACTTCCTTTGGTAACGGTACCTGTTTTGTCAAGCACAACCGTTTTAATGCGTCCCGTTTCTTCAAGCGCCGCCGCGGATTTAAATAACACACCGTGTCCGGCACCGACACCGCTGCCAACCATTATGGCAACGGGTGTTGCCAAGCCTAAAGCGCACGGGCAGGAAATTATTAAAACCGAAATACCTCTTGCTAAAGAAAATCCGACCGTCGCACCGCACAAAAACCATATAGCCACCGTCAAAACAGCGATACATAAAACAACGGGAACAAATATTCCCGACACCTTGTCGGCAACCTTGGCAATGGGGGCCTTTGACCCTGCCGCATCACTCACCATTCGGATTATCTCGGACAAAGTGGTATCTTCTCCAACCTTTAGCGCCCGACATTTCAAGAATCCGAAGGTGTTGACCGTTGCGGCCGAAACGTTGCTTCCCACCGTCTTTTCATTAGGATTGCTTTCACCCGTCAAGACTGATTCATCGACAGCACTTTCGCCTTCTAAAACCACACCGTCAACTGGGATACTCTCCCCGGGTTTTACCAAAAATATATCGCCCACCAAAACGTTTTCGGCTAAAACCGTCACTTCAACTCCGTCGCGCAAAACGACCGCCGTTTTGGGTGCCAATTTCATCAAGGATTTCAAAGCATCGGTCGTCTTACCCTTACTCCTTGCCTCCAGCATTTTACCGACGGTAATCAATGTCAGTATCATAGCCGAAGATTCAAAATAAAACGCGTGGGCCAATTTGTGCAATGTAGCAGAATCGTGTACCGCCGTCATCGAAAACAATACGTAGGTACTGTAACCGAAGGCCGCCGCCGACCCCAACGCCACAAGTGTATCCATATTGGGCGAACGGTTGATAAGACCTTTGAAGCCGTTTACAAAAAAGCGTTTATTTATCAACGCCACAATAATGGAAAGTAACATCTGACAAATACCGAGTGCCAAATAATTTTCCTCAAAAAACGACGGCATCGGGAATCCCCACATCATATGTCCCATCGACACATACATTAACACCAAAAGGAAACCTACTGAAGCAATAAGCCGATGCTTTAACGACCTTTCTTCCTTGTCGGTATCAAGCGCGGCACCGTTATCATTTTGAACCGTACTTTTGCCCGAAACGGATGCTCCGTAGCCGATCCTTTCGACGGCCGATATTATCTCGTGTTCATCACCGCCCTCAACCTTCATTGAGTTGGTAAGCAAATTGACCTCACAGTGCGTAACTCCTCTGACCTTATTGACGGCCGACTCGACCCTTGCACTGCAGGCGGCGCAGGTCATTCCCGTAACGTTAAACTTCAAAACCCTACCCCCTATTTCATCAACTTTTGCAGGGTGACAACAAGTTCGTCAACCGTCGAATCATTACCGTTTCTTATATCATCCGCAACGCAAGATTTAATATGCTCGGCCAACAGTTCTTTATTAAAGGCATTAAGTGCCGCATTGACCGCCGCAACCTGAACAAGAATATCGGGACAGTAGGCGCTTTTTTCCACCATTCCCTTTATCCCTCTTATCTGTCCTTCGATTCGGTTCAAACGGTTGATAAGTGCACGATATTCCTCATCCGACCGCACTTTGATTTTGTGACAGTTACAACACTTTCCCATATTTTCACACCTTTGTGTCGATTTCAATATACCCCTATGGGGTATATTTATTATAACCGTCATCGCCCTTATTGTCAACACAGTTTAAATAAATACAATTTGACCGTACATTTGTGTCCATATTCGCCTCAGGCAATTGAAACAGTAATTTCGGTTTGATATGATAAACCCAAAGGAGGTCTTTTCTATGAAATCCCAAATCAAGAGAATATTATGTTTATTGTTAGCCGTTTGTATATCGGTATTATGCTTTGCCGCGTGTAAGGGCAAAGGTAACGCCGACTCGGGTTCAAAGCCGTCAGGCACAGGTTCCGAGGAGATCGTTTCTTACATAAAACCCGAGGTGTCATCCGACTCGATCTACGCCTCACCCGACTGGAACCCTTATGCTACCATTTCCGACAGCATCAAGGGCAGTACCGTTCGTTTTGCCACCTGGATCGACCACACCGATACCGAAGGCGCAGTACCCTTGGCCAATTTCGAAGCCGATACAAGTCTCAAAGCCGAGCTATATATCGTTCCGCAGGTCGGCTACGTCAACACACTTATGACCAAAATGGCATCGGGTGATATTCCCGACGTATTCGTCAGTAACGAGGTTACCCAAAGCTTTCCTTTAACCCTGCAGATAGCGGCACCCATCAATAAGGTCTCGACCGTTGATCTCAAAGATCCCATATGGGATCAGTCAATGCTTGCAACGGGAACTATTGAGGGCAATATTTATCTTGTAAACACCATCGGCTCACCGTGGTCGGGCTCCAACCTTGTTTATTTCAACAAGCCGCTTTTCGAAGAAAACGGCTATACCACCCCCGCACAGCTGTATGAGCAAGGCGAATGGACGTGGGATGCG
>JAGBXM010000095.1 GCA_017629275.1 Clostridia bacterium | reverse complement strand
CGTATAATGGTATTATATCCACAACCATCAGCAGCCATTTGAAATATTGTTCTTACAATAATCACCTCGGTTTCATTTATTACATATTTACCATCCACTATGTCAAATCCAAGTGGAGGCTTTCCGCCATTGAATTTCAAATTATATGCATTTTCTTTTAATCCTTTCATAACCTCGTTGCTTAGATTATCAATATAATATTGGTTGATTGTTGACATTATACCATATACTAATTTTCCGTTAGCAGTATTGTCAATGTGCTCGGCAGTAGAAATCAACTGTATATTGTTATCTTGCAGTATGTCCTTATACTTTATTGCATCTGCAGAGTTCCTTGAAAAACGATCCGTTTTATGTACAATTACCGCTTTAAAAGGACAATTTGATTTTTTCACATCATCAATCAACTGAATAAACGAAGGTCTTTTATCGGTTTTGCCGCTATATGCTCTATCTATATACCACTCTGTTATTTTATATCCATTTCTTTCAGCGTACTCAGAAATAAATCGTTGTTGCGCTTCTATGCTTTCCTCTCTCTGCATATCGGAAGAAAATCTGCAATATCCAACTGCAGGTATAAGAGATTCATTTAAACATCCTAATAGCTTTTCAACATCTTGCTGTTGTACTTTTTTCATATCAAAACATCCTTTCTGTTATATTCAAGTAAATAATATATATTTATAGGGCTTGGTTTACACTTGTGGATTCCAAGCCCATTATCATCATAATTTATCAATTATTCTCAATGCTATATATTCAGCCATTGGTTTGAGAAACTCAAAACAATCATTATCTGCGCATTCGCTTTGCTGTAAGCACTGTATATCATCTTTAATATACTTTTTATATGAGCTTTTGTCTCTTTGCGTTTTTTTAGCAATAGTAACAAGTTGCATTACAACTCACACCTTTCGGTGATAATTCAGAGAAACTCTGAATAAAGAACTTGCCATTAAGACATCTTATTGTTCTTTGACGATTATAACAACACAGCAAAAAACTTGTTGATATAATTAAGAAAGTAGAAGTTATTTTATTTTTACTGCGATAGCATTGTTTATGCCTTCGACAGCTTCAATGTCATTCAATGTAACGCTTGATTTAGATTTGTAATCTATTTTAAAATGTTCTAATATCTCTTTTATAAGATTGACATTATAGATTACTTTACGTTTGTTCATACATTTTATTATATTTGCACCGTCTTCATCTTCGTCTACAGAAATAAGTATTAAGTGCTTATCTGTAAAGCAAAATTTAATATGAGTTGGGTCTTTAAGCATTTGTATCACACGATTAGAAAGTTCAATTCGCTTTCCTTTATTATGATACACAAATGTTATACCACCCAAACCATAACTGTTACCCTTGTTGGCAACTGATTTTGTGCTAATTAAATCTTGTAATTCTAATTTAATCATTCGAACTCAACCTCCTCTTCAAAAATAGGTTCTAATAAACTGAATTTGGAATAAACATTTCCGTTTATTTCACGGTTGATTAGCACAAAAGATATTTTTACGTTAATTAAATCTTCGGTATCCAATCCTCCATTTTTATCAGCAAAATGCATTGCAAAATTATTAAATAAATTACTCGCCAATGCAATGCTGATGTTTAGTTCTGAATTTTGACCATCTACATCTACGTTGAGCCAAAGATACTTATTATCATTGCTAACGCTTTGATAGACGATTTTACCCGTATAATTGCCTTCTGGCAGGTTGTTTGTTGATTGTACTACTTGTATGCGCATTTTAACGCACTCCTTTCTTTATTTTAATTCTATATCAACATCATCCAAATTATCGGAAGATACTGAATCATAAATTTCTTGGCACTTTGTTATATGTTCATTGCACATAGGCAGTTTAAATACATAACACGGCAATAACGGCAAGTCTTTTGTTAATTTGATTCTCTTATTGGCTCTATCGCCTTCAGAGACCAAAATGCCTTTACATTGCCATTTGTGAGCTATTGTTTTAATGTTTTCAAAGCCGTTTTTACATAACGTATTTTCGGCGACTGATTTTAATATAGACACCTCAACATAATTAGTGTTTTTGACGATTTTGCCTTCTACGCAAGACTCATAATCGCTAATGTTAGCCCTAATGAACTTGGAAGAATTGCGGCTAATATAATCCAATAAACAGTCCAATGCTTTATCGGCTATGTCCGATTCGGTATTTATGCGGTTTTCGAGAGTGTATATATAGTTTTTAATGCCATCCATATTTAATGCTATTGAAAAACAAGCTTTAACGAAATAAGCCGTCATATATATTACTGCCAATTTTTCAAGCACTCTATCTGTTAATTCTCCCTTAACCCCTTTAAAACCACTCTTTAATACTTCTAACAACGTATCGTAATCGTTCAACACATCGTCAAGATTTGCAATGAAATAATTCAAGAATTCATCATATACCAAGCCATAGTTAGCCAAAACAGTTTGTTTAATAATATTGCTATGCTCAGCACTTTCGGTGAGGTCTTCTGTTATTTCGAAAACTCGGGCTCTTATTCCATTGGAGGCAGTTTCGTCAATAATTGAGAACTCTCCTGTGATTAGTACAATAGAACTAAATTCTGCGGTGGATTTAAGTTCACCCGATGTATCAAGGCGCTTGCGTTCTCGACCGCTACAAAGCTGATACAATAATTTTCTTGTGTTTTTAGCTTCGTTAGTAGCAACCTCATCAAGAACAACCGTATGTCCATTGAAAAGCGAAACATATCCTAAAATAGCATTACTTGTGCCACTAAAATTGGTCATTAAACCTCTGTCGAACACTGGATTTGATGTTACAGATGTTGCAAGCATTGCGGCAGTTGTCTTTCCTTTTGACGAAAGATTATTTAGACCCACCAATAAACAACCGATATCTCTAAATTGATTGAGATAAGAGAGTATTGCCGAAGCGAATCCTAACAGCCATACAAACAATAGCGGTATGTTTTCTAATACATTGCTGTTTATAAAATCTATATAGATTTCCTTATTGCCTTTAGGTGTTAAGTCTGTTTTGCCTATATATTCGCTTTGAATATCATCTTTAGAATAAACTTTATTCGAAAGATACGTTTTTTCATCAATCCAACCAAGCGTACTATGTACTGTTTTTATAAAGGATTCGTTAGCCGATTGAACGAGATACTTTTGCAAAAGCTTTGAATATTGTTCTTCGAATAAGAAACCGTATGCTATCAAGTTCTTAAAGTTTAGAGTGACGAGTTCCTCGCCTTTTAATATAAGTTGAGTCAAAACACCATTGTTTTTAATTGCCACAAGATAGGTGTATTCATCAGTCGCAATATTGTGTTGCCTTTCGACAACTTTGATGTATGTTGCTATTGGTATAAGCGAAACACTTATGTTTCCCTTACTTTCGGTCACATCTATATAAGATAGCATATGGTCACTTAAATAAAATGGTGGATGATATTCAGGTTCTTGTTTTAACTGTTCGTATTGTTCGGGAGAAAGTGTAACGGTTTTAAAGCTTTTAATTCCCAAAAATTCACTCAAGGTTTTTGTGTTTAATATCATATTTTCACCCCCCTTTCACTTGGTTGGAATGGTATAATATCACAGCATATCAAATATGTCAAACGACCTAAAAAGGCGGCATTGTGATTATAACCAAAAAGGTTGTGCCAAGAACGTTTGACACAAAAGTTGTTTTACGCCAAAAAGAATCATTAAAGTCTATTTTGGGCTCTCAAATTTTGTTAAAAATCACAACAAAAAAATAAAAAAAATAGCAGTTTCAACTGCTATTAAAACTATCTTACAATAGTTTTTTGAGATTCCAAATTCTTGCTTTAGGGCTGAGTGGATGGCTGAAGGCTTGTCCCGAACTGTCAATTATGGTGTGTAATTTTTCTGGATAGGCTTTTTTGAGAGCTTCGAGCAACCGTTCTTTTTCTTCTGTGTATGCAGTTCCTCTGCCGTATGCTACGATTACCACATCCACCTTTGAGCACTCCTCGAGCAAAAGAGAACTGTTTATGCGGTCTGTCTCGGGCTTTTTGAAGTCCAAACAACAAAACAAATTTGCAATAGAAATACTCCCGAAACCTTGCTCTACAGCATTATTTCTCACCAGCATTGTTGTCTGATCTGTAATCAATTCATTCGCTGTTGATGGTTGCGACATTATCACAATAGCGCTCGGCTTACTATTATCCCACTCGTATTTTAAAAGATATCTACGCTTGTTATCCTTTGAAATCACAGCAGTAGATTTAATTGTGATTGTGCATTCGATTAAATTATTATTCATTTTTAATCCTCCGTTATATATTTTTCAAAAAGATACTTCTTTCCAATTAAATTTATGGCTGTGTCGTTATCAATAACAACACAGCCATTTACATATCCATTTCCTATATCCTCGATCCATTCAAATCGACTTTCCAATAATGGTGCAGACAAACAAAATTCTTTATATTTAGCAAAATCTATTTTTGCTTCAATATAGAATATTGCGCCAAATCTCTCAATGCTGTCCACCTCATAAGTTTTTAATAAGTATTGTAGTAAATCACTTATGTAATTAAATACAATCTTATCCGTAATCTTGTTCAAATCCTCGGTTCGCAATATTTTAATCATTTCTTCACCTTCATTATTTTCAATGGTGTCTTGCCGGTATATAGACCTATCGCGCAACCACATCCAGACAAAAATGCCGATACTGTTGAGTAACATAAACACATCCACATTGCCGATCATCCTCTTTTCTTTAAATTATATGAGTAGTCAAATGCCAACAACAACGTTAAAGTTATAATAAAGCCACCTATGAAACATTTCAATTAAATCACCTCGCTTTTTGAATTTGAGATACAGTGCTTATAAACTATATCTTTTAGGTACTCTTCTTGAGCAAAAATATTGACAGCAAATCCGTTCACATTCAGCAAAAGTTGAGTGATATTGAAATGTACATTGCCATTATCATACAACACAAACTCGCACACACGTTGTGGTGGGAACTTAATTAAAAAGTCATCGAGTTTTGAACCCATGACATCCTCGAGAGAATCCAAAAGAAAAATGCTACCGATACCTTCAAGGCTTTCGCACTCGAATCTCGATAGCATTTCATTGTAATAATCTTGAATAAAGTTGATTAGAATTTTAGGTGATTTAGATGTAATTTTAATATCATCTAAATCTTGTTTTTTTACTATTTTAAACATTTTTTCACCCTCTATTTTTAGTTAAATATAGATTTATATTGGTTGTACAATTAAAAATCGACCTCTTTTTTACTAAAGCATTTATATATAAAATACACCCACAATTGCTTTTAGCAAAATGTGGGTGTATTTTATTACTTCTTATCTTTTTCATTAGAAGTGTTTCGGGGAATCCCTGAGTCACTACGCTTTTTATGCCAAGTTCCGTCATTGTTACGGCTTCTTGGCTGTCCTGCTGTTGGTCCAGTCTTTACGATTGGTCCGCCTGTATCTTTAGGGCTCGGCATATTTTTCACCCCCTTACTTCTAACTGATTTTAGACTGTTTTCCGTTTGGCATTATTTTGATTTTTTAATTGCCATATAACACGAAAGGCAAACTTCAACATCTCTATAATTCATTTTGTGTGTCTTGCAAACAAACTTGTCGCAATAAGCACAAACATATAAATCTCCTACGAAGAATTTTTTGCGACAAGTGCAACATAAACCATAACCGTGTTCATCAAGTTGTGTTGTGGACGCTCCCATTTTTATACCTCCCTTCCTCTTTTTAAAAACAGTTATATTCCATTATGGAATTTACTTCAGCTTTAATTTCAGATAATATTTGATAATACTCATCTCTGCTCATATTGATGGTTTTTAAGTAATAATCGAGATCCATTTTATATTTATTACCGTAAAGCTTATCGTAATCAAGACCACGCTTCTTAAAAGCTTTACGATACTCTTGCGTCATAACCAAAGCTCTATTTTCTTTTTCTAATTGTTTCTTTTTTTGAATTTTAGCTATTTCTGCACTACTGTTACCCATACTTTTAATTAAATCTGGAATAAATTCGGTTGTACCATCTTTTTTTAACTTTTCTATATCTTTCTCAGATAAATTCATTGCGCTTCCGCCTAATTCTATAGCGGCGTTTTTTAAGAAATTTAAAAATTTACCCATTATTAAGCCTCTTATTTATCTTTGTTGTCAATTTGTTCTTTTAGTAATTTACGGACAGTTCGTTCGGAGTAATTGTATTTAACTGCGATTTTGTTAATCGAAGCCGATGTGCCATCGTATGATTTAATTGCTTCTTGTAAAACAAATTCTTTGGAAAATAGCCGAGTTGGAAAGTTGATTTGACTACCCGCAAAATACTTATATAACTTTGACGTGTTATCAAAGCCAATCAACTCACTAATTGTTTCATAAACACCATTAAGAACAGGCTCATTATTTTTTCTCATACGATCACATCACCACCTTTTAAAATTATAGATTCAGTTTATACTCTTTTCCACCGCATTTTTCCACGCGCTTTTCCAATAAAACAAACGGATATTAATAATTGTGATTTTAATATTACAAATAGCCCAACTTCACAGGTGGAAGTTGGGCTATTCGATAGCAAACCCTAGTGTGGTTCCCCAAAAATCCGCTTTTCCAAGAGAAAAGAGAAGTTTTATTGAATGATTGCTATATATCATATTTATTATGTAAATAGTCTTTGATGTTTTTTGTGTTTGGAAGGTCAATTAAGAAATTATGACTGATTTGTGAGTTTCGAGAGTTACGATTCAGCGGCACCAAAAAAGCACTTGCATTTAGCAAGTGCTTTTTTACTTATATCAACCCGTAAATTATTTAAAATACATATTAAGATCGCATTTGATCATTCCGTTATAAAGCTTACGCTTTTTATCGGCAGGCTTACCGAAATATTTTTCAAATTCGTCATGAGGACTAATAATAAAGAACTTCTTACCGGGGTCTTTGACAAATACCTTACCCATAACCTTGTAAAGTTCCTCGGCGGCACGGATATCGAGTAACCTTTCACCGTAAGGTGGATTAGTAATGACCAATGCCCTGCCTTCGGGCAATTTTAAATCCTTCACGTCTCTGACCTCAGCGCGTACCAAAGACTGAACCCCCGCCTTTTTAGCGTTCTCCAAAGTCAGTTTAACGCACTCGGGGTCAATATCATATCCAATTGCTTCGAATTCGATATCCTGCAATATCTTATCCATTGCGGCGGCGCGTTGCTCACGCCACACCTTTTCGCCGATAAACGAAAATCTTTCGGCTGCAAAATTCTGTCTTATGCCCGGAGCCTGCTTTTTAGCCATCAAAGCCGCTTCGATCAATATAGTACCACTACCGCAGAACGGATCGATAATTTTAGTGTCGGGATAAATTCTCGCAAGATCACACATAGCCGCTGCTAAAGTTTCTTTGATGGGTGCCGCATTTGAATTTGCTCTGTATCCCCTTTTATGCAATCCGTGGCCCGAAGTATCAAGCATTATAGTAACCTGATCCTTTAAAATAGAGAATTGCAACTGATGAACAGGTCCCGTTTCCTCAAACCAATTGATCTTATAAACCGATTTAAGTCTTTCAACAACCGCCTTTTTCACGATCGACTGACAGTCGGGAATACTGAACAACTGCGAATTTAAACTCCATCCCTTGACAGGGAAAGCATCTTTTGCCGAAATGTATTCCTCAAGCGGCAGCGCTTTTACACCGTCAAACAACTCGGTAAATGTCATTGCCTTAAACGAGCCAATTTCAAGCATTATTCTTTCGGCAAAACGCGAATTGATGTTGGCTGAAGCTATCATCGAGGCATCGCCAGAAAACAGTACACGCCCGTTTTCGGCATTAACGTCCTCTGCACCCAGACGGCGCAACTCATCTGCCAATATTCCTTCAACTCCGAAAATACACGGAGCTATCATTCTGAACTTTTTCATATAATCTCCTAATCTATAACTTCCGACTTATGCCTAGTCACGTGGCAACCGATATTAACAGCAACCGGCAGACCCGCGATATGAGTCGGCGCAACTTCAACGTTGACCGCCAGTGCCGTAGTATTACCGCCAAATCCTTGCGGTCCTATACCTAAGCTATTTATTTCTTTTAATAGAACTTCTTCAAGTTCGGCATAATAAGGGTCGGCATTTCTGACACTTGTATTGCGACACAAAGCCTTTTTTGAAAGCATAGCGACCTGTTCAAAATCACCACCGATGCCCACACCGACAGCCATCGGAGGACAAGGATTACTTCCTGCCGACTTTACAATATCAACGACCGCTTTGACAACTCCGTCATATCCTGCAGAAGGTGTCAACATAGCGACCTTGCTCATATTTTCACTGCCAAAGCCTTTAGGTGCAACGGTTACCTTAACCTTATCACCGTCAACGATTTCGGTATGCAAGACGGCAGGTGTGTTATCATCGGTATTAACCCGCCTCAAAGGGTCTTTTACGACCGATTTTCTTAAAAGGCCATCGGTATAACCTTTAGCCACGCCGCGGTTTACCGCATCACGCAACGAACCCCCGACAAGATGTACATCCTGACCTATCTCAAGAAACACAACCGCCATTCCGGTATCCTGACATACAGGTATATCCAACTCTTTTGCTGCATCAATATTTTTGACAAGATCACACATTATGTCTCGTCCTAAAGTGTTGGTCTCAAGTTTACACGCAGAACAAATATGTTCAACTATGTCTTCGGGCAATATCTTGTTAGCGTCAATACAAAGCCTTGAAACAGACTCTTCTATACGTTTTACGTCAATTTCCTTTATCATTATGTTCTCCAAACAAAAAGCAGACCAAAACACGGCAACAAGTTGCGCCGCAGGTTCAGTCTGCATTTTAATTATTTCATCGCAGGACGCTTAGGGCGACGGGTATCGGGATTCTTTTTCTTAAGATCCGAAAATTTTTCGTCACTGGTCTGCTTGAATTTTGCCATCATATCCTCAAAAGATGCCGACTCGCTCTTTTTAGGTGTCCAGACTGCCGCAGGTGAAGCATAATCAGGCTCGCGCTTAGGCGGTCTTTGGCCGCGCGGTTTGTCACCAAATTTATGTTGCGGGTGTTTCGGTGCCTGTTGCTCCTGTGCTTTTTTGATAGAAAGACTAATCTTTCCATCATCCGAAATGTTAAGTACTTTCATTTTAACGGTGTCGTTTTCCTTAACATGTTCTCTGACATCGCTTACGTAAGTCTGTGCGATTTCAGAAATGTGGACAAGTCCCGATTTGCCATCTCCAAGATCAACGAAAACGCCGAAATTGGTAATACCGGTAACCTTGCCCTCTACGATCTGTCCTACCTCGATTTGCATAAAAAAGTCCAATCCTCCAAAATCATTCCCCACAAAAAGTGGATATATATGAAACCTCGGAATTAGTTTCCCGAAATATCAATATACAAATGCTCATCGCCGAAAACGTATCCCAATCTTTCACGGGCGGCACGTTTGATAAACTCTTCGTCAGTACCGTTTTCAAGCATATTTGCCTTTTGTTCAACCTCAAGTCTTAATTCATCGCGCTTTTGCGATACGGCATCATACTGTTTTTGCAAAGAACTATACTCTTTAATCAAAGAACCGAGATAAAAAATCATTACTATAGCAAAGAAAATCAATACAACTCTTAAGATTATACTGTTTCGTCTTGTCGAACCCGATGCCAACTTATTTCACCTTATCCTTGTTCTATTACATACTTTGAGTTGATTATACAACAGTCTACAATTGTGTTGCAAGACTTTTTTTATTGTTTTTATCAAATTTTTAAATATTTTTTTAAACGGCACGGATACTTTAACAAAAACCGTCTTGAAGACACGCTTTATCAGAGCCAAAACGCCAAAAAGCTTCAGAAGAATTGCATACCAAAACCGTGAAACTGTATAATGGGCAAATAAAACTCCGACTGATTCTCCGAATAAAACGTATGCTCTGACCATACCGTTACAACGTATCAACAAAAAACAAAATGTTAAAACTGCAGAAGTCACCCAAAACAATATATCGCATATCAAAACTTCAAGAAAGCCTTTTAGTGCTACTCTGTGTAAAGCACGAACTATGTCGTATATAAAGCACAACACAACACCAAGCAATACCGACATTGCAAAAGTCAACATCTGCTGTGTTACGTCAATATAGCCCATCAGCCAAAAAGCCTCGAAATTGCTGATTTTTTACCGTTGTCAGCAAGATAAATAACCGCAGCAATATCGCCCTTGATCAAAATGCTTCCCGTTTCGACCGCAAAAGACTGAACCTTTAATTTGTGCCCCTTTACCGACAACCTTCCCAGCACTGTTTCCGCCAAAACGCTTTCATCATCAAAACCGATAACGTCCAGTACGCCGCTTATACTCAATTCCTGTCGGTTTTGCAGAATAACACTCTGTTCTCCATTGAAATTCTGTTCGCTCATAGAACCACACTCCAAAAAATGTTCTCGTGCAATTATATGAGCGAAAAGCTATAAATTATTCAATTATACGGTACATCATTCCGGCCTGTTCCTTCCGTACGACCTCGCTCACCTCAAGAACCTCTGCTTTTACGGTTCTCTCGCCAAACTGTATTTCAATAATGTCGCCAACCTTAATGTCATACGATGCTCTTGCAACCTTTCCGTTGACCGTAACACGACCTGCATCACAAGCTTCATTGGCAACGGTTCTTCGCTTTATAATACGCGACACTTTAAGATATTTATCAAGTCTCATAACCAATCTCCAAAAATCAAACAGAAAAGCCGCTTGCAAAAACAAGCGGCTTAACTTTTTTAAGAAAAACTTATTTTACAGCGTTCTTAAGAGCTGCGCCTGCCTTGAATGCAGGAACTTTGGATGCAGGGATAGTGATGGTCTCCTTGGTCTGGGGATTTCTACCGGTTCTTTCGGGACGCTCACGTACTTCAAAGCTACCAAAGCCGGTCAAAGCGATTTTATCGCCTGCTTTAAGGGTCTCGGTGATAGTATCCATGAGTGCATCGAGAGCTTTAGCTGCATCTTTCTTGTTAAGGTCTGCCTTTGCAGCAATTGCTGCGATCAGTTCTGTCTTGTTCATAATTGAACATCCTCCTAAAAAATATTATTCAAACAGGACATTTTCCTGACTTTGAAACTAATTTGATTTTGAAGCCTTGACTTCATCCCAAATGGTATCAAGTTCTTCAAGTGATAATTCCTTCATATCGCGTCCGCTTTCGATAACCTTTTGCTCAACAGCCTTAAACCGCGACATAAATTTGTCTGTTGCCGATGCTAAAGATGCTTCGGCATCAATTTTATAAAACCTCGAAACGTTAACCGCCGCAAAAAGAAGATCTCCGAATTCTTCTTCTATTTTGGCTTGGTCATTCAATTGAACGGCCTCGGAAAACTCCGCAAGTTCTTCGGGTAACTTTTTAAACGCATCGTCTGCATTATCCCAATCGAATCCGGCCTTAGCGGCTCTCTTCTGAACTTTCGCGGCACGCATAAGTGCAGGAAACGCACGCGGAACACTTTCAAGGGTATCGGTATACGTTTTCTGACTCTTTTCATCACGCTTGATAGCGTCCCAGTTGTCAAGCACCTGCTCAGCCGTATCAGCCTTGACGTCACCAAAGACGTGCGGATGACGAAGAATCAATTTTTTACATATACCGTCGGCCACATCGTCCAAAGTGAAATCTTTGTCTTCCTCACTGATTCGTGCGTGGAAAAACACCTGCAAAAGCAGATCACCCAATTCCTCGCACAAAGCCGTCTTATCATCGGTATCGATGGCATCCGCAACCTCATAAGCCTCTTCCAAAAGGTCACGTCTTACCGACTTATGTGATTGCTGTGCATCCCAAGGACAACCGCCGGGCTCACGTAAAATTCTTACAATTTCACGCAGATCATCAACACAATATTTTTCTTTTTTAAACTCACTTTTACTTAACATTATGCAGCCTCTACAAACCGTGAGCAACCTCAGTGTGCAAAATAAACAAAATCAATTGTCCAAAAGCCGCTCTACAAGTACATTCTACCTCATTATTCTTAATTTTTCAAGTACTTTTGCAATTTTTTTGCCTTTTGGCAGCGAAATTATATCATCACGCGTTATTGCTTTTATCAAGAACAACATTATGACGTATACAACTCCTGCGCAGGCGATGGATATAAGCGAAGAGATTGACGAACTAAAGCTTAACTTAGTAAATCCGAAATTAACCAAAACGGCCGTCAAACCGCAAACAGCACCGCATATTAAAGGTTTTCCTACCGAAAGCAAAAGGTTCGGCATTACGCCGGAATATTTGACGAAGCAGATAAAGTTGGCAATACAAATATAGGCGTAACAAACGGTTGTGCCGATAGGAACACCGTATATATTTAATTGGGGAGTTCCGACCAACAAAAAGTTTATAATAATTTTAAGCACTGCGCCGACTGCGATGTTTCTCAAAGGAACGCTCTGTTTACCGATTGCCTGAAGCATATTGGTAAGCGGTCCGTTAAGACCTGCAAAAATCGCACACAGACCCAACACCCTCAGATTCGGTGTGGCTATCGCAACAGCATAAGGGTTGCTATACAAAAGATCGAGTATCTCCCCCGACATAGCCATAATTCCAAATCCCGCAGGAATAGCAACAATGGCAGTTGTTCTGAGCATCGTGTTTACGTTACTTTTAATTTCTGCTGCATTTCTTTTTGTCCAGGCGGTAGCCAAAACAGGAATAGCGCTTACGCCCAATACCGAGGTCAATGACGGCACAAGATTGTAAATCGAAAATGCAAAGCCCCTGTGTGCGCCGTAAAGTGAATTAGGGAGGTCAATCCTCCAGTCAAACACACGACCCGCATTAGAGGCGGCATTTTCCTCGTAAGCGATAAGACCGCTGTAAGCATTGGCAAAATAGTCGGGTGCTTTATCTATCGCCGATGCAAGTCTGCCCTGCACCATTGCAACGTCGATAAGACTGCTGACGTTGTTCACCAAAGAACCAAGAACAATGGGAATAGCAACTGCTATTAACAACTTCAACGTTGTCTTATTACCTTCAGGCATAGGTGCCGAATCAATTTCTTGATCACTAAAAGTGTATTTACCCGAGAAACGATATTTAACCGTAAGGTACAAGGCACTAACTGCGGTACCGACCGAAATGCCGAGCAAGGCTCCTGCGGCGGCATAGGAATAATCGTTGGTTATTTTAAGCACAACAAAGGCAATTCCGTAACCGAACGCCAACTTACCTAAAGCCTCTAAAACCTGGCTTATGGCCGTCGGAGTCATATTTCTCAAGCCCTCGTAATAACCCCTGTATGCCGACATAATACAGCAAAACAAAAGACACGGAGCAATACAAAGAATACTGGGCAAAGTGCCTTTGTTGAATACACCTGTACCGGTAAGCACAAAAGCCAAAACAACCATCAGCAAGAAGCCCGTACCGCCCGTAACAACAAAGGCTGCCTTGGCAACGTTTAAGGTCTTTTTAACGTGACGGTATCTTCCCGCCGCCACGTGTTCCGAAACAATACGCGAAATTGCAATAGGCAAACCCGCCATTGCGATCGAATACATCGGAACGTAAAGGTCATAAGCCGTCGAATAATATCCCATACCCGCCGTATCGAGCAATTCACCGAGCGGAATGCGATAAACGGCACCGATAACCTTAACTAACATTGTCGCGATTACAAGTATCAAAGACCCTTGCAAAAACGACTGTTGTTGATTCTTTTTGCCGATTCTTTTACCCATATCGGACCTCACAAAGATTTGATCCAATCAAAGGTCAACTTGACCCAACGATCGGCAACGTCACATCCTAAAGTATCGGTATAGGTTTCGGCCGATTCGTCATTCGCACCGTCAGAAACCATTCTGATAGAAACAAACGGAACGTCATAAAGTGATGCAACGTATCCGACAGCCGCCGACTCCATATCACAGGCGATAGGGTCAAACAGTTCCTTCAGAGAATCGTGCTTTTCTTTGGAACTTATAAAGCTGTCACCGGTAACAAATACACCTTTTTTGACAAACGGATACTTCTTCAAAATATCGTCGTTAAGTTCCCTTGCCGAACAAATAGTTTCGGTCTGACCGGGCTTTTTAGAAAGCTTATAACCAATGGCTGTCAGATCGAAATCGTGTTCAATGAATTCGATACCGAGAACTATATCATACTTCTGAGTTTCCCCGAATCCACCCGAAAGACCTGCATTGATAAGAAGATCACAATCCTCTGCAAGCAAAGTTGCCGCCGCGGTTGCGTTGACCTTACCGATACCGCTGCAGATAGTCTTAACGCGAATATCGTGTCCGTTCGCCTTCAAAACACTGTCGTGACCTATAAGCCCGAGTCTCTCGAAAGCAACTGCATCTTCCCCGATATATTTGTCAATATGAACATACTCATCTTTGTCGGCAATTACAATTCCGACCGTAAACAAATCGTCTCTCACAATATCACTCCGTTATTCTTCATCGGTATTGACAGGTTCACCGTCTTCAAAAACGATACTGTCAAATTCTGCTTCTTCGACCTTAGCTTCGCGGAGTGCGTTGAGTTCAAGCTTCAAAACTTCGATTTTATCAACAATACTGTTGAACTCGTTTTCATCGACCTCAATACCTTTAAGTCTGCGATAGCACAGACGTCCAAGGCGCTCATACTCCTTTTTCAGATCAGCGCATACACGCGCAATCTGAATATTGCACTTCTGGTCATAGATAAAATCTCCTGCCATGGTAGAAGCGGTGTCAAAAAGTTCCTTTGCCTTGTTAAGTATTTCCATAATGATTCTCCTTTATATAAAATAAATTTTAAACTGTCATTTTAATCCGTATTGCTCATAAAACTCAAATATACCCGATTTACGTTCTAAAAGCAAATCGAATCTTTCAATATATTCATACGGATATTTAAAGTTAAATATCCGCTCGATATAAGGGCCGCCGGGTTCTCTTAATTTAGTGACCGCCGAAGCTCCGCAGGCAAGTATGGTATGCGTCTCATCCATAATATAGACGTTATAAAGGCCCTCAAAACCGGGCTTTGCATAACCTACGTTTTCAAGATTGCCGACCGTTTTACTCTGTCGGTACATATAATACGGAGTTATACCTGCATCACTGAGTTTCTGATAGGCATAAGCAACCATACTTTCTGCAATTTTTCCCTCTTCGGAGTCAAACACCGTGCAGCTTTTATTAAGATTAGAAGCGCGCTTCATTGAAAGTGTATGAACCGTAACGTTTTCGGGTTGGAGTTTGATTATCTCATCGACCGAATTGCAAAAGCTTTCAAGGGTATCTCCCGAAAGTCCCGCAATCAAATCGGTATTGATGTTATCGAATCCGCATTTACGGGCAAGATCAAACGCCTCGACCGTTTCGCTTACAGTATGACGTCGACCGATATTTTTCAATACTTCGTCATTCATAGTCTGTGGATTTATGCTTATCCTGGTTGCTCCGCCCTGCTTTATGGCCAAAAGCTTATCTTCGGTAACGGTATCGGGGCGACCTGCCTCAACGGTATATTCATCAAGGTACGACAAATCAAAATTTTCTTTGATAGTGCCCATTATTTCGTTCAACTGTTCTGCCGATAAAGTTGTCGGTGTTCCGCCGCCGATATATACGGTTTGAAGGCGCAACCCTAAACGTTTGGATATATAAGCCGTTTCTTTTATTTCACGGCACAAAAGTTCAACGTATCTCGGAATAAGCTTTTTAGCCTGCTCGACCGAATGCGAAACAAACGAACAGTAATTGCACCTGCTCGGGCAAAAAGGAATCGAAACATACAAACTGAATGAATCAGGTCTGGAACGGGATATTATCGACCGTTCACTTCGGTTACATTCAAGACACAGTTTGGTCTTTTCTTTTGAAACAAGTAATGCGTTTTCAAAATACTCAAGCGCTTCAGTTTCCGAACTTGAATTCACCAATTTCCCAAGCAATTTTGCAGGTCTCACACCCGTAAGTATTCCCCACGGTGTTGAATAACCTGTAACTGTTTTGAAACAATCAAACAGCATTAAGGCAACGGTGCGTTCACAAACGGTAAACTCATCAGGATCATCACGTTTGATCGCTACAATCTTTTCCCTTTTCTCGTGTTTACCGTCAAGCTTTAGTTCGGTCAAAATACCGACCTCATCATCGCCGTACGTCAGTTCAGCAATAATATAAACTTGGGAATTTCGGGCGTCCTCTGTACTTTCGGCGCCAACGAACTTTTCAAAAGGTAAAAACAATCTGCTTAACTTTTCAAGCTCGTACATAAATCGGTGATCATTTAGATACAGTACCACAATACTCACCTTGCTAAAAACATATTGGTCTTCTTTTCGTCACCGATGGTCGTCTCTGCTCCGTGGCCGGGATAGACAACCGTCTCATCGGGTAACGTGCAAAGTCGATCCAAAGAAGCCCTCATTTCGGTCATATCACTGCTCGGAAAATCGGTACGACCGATCGAACCCTTAAAAAGGGTATCACCGCTAAACAGTTTTCCGTCACAAAGAAAACTGATGCCGCCCTCGGTATGTCCCGGCGTATAAAGCACGTCAAAAACCATATCCCCTGCCGTAACGGTGTCACCCTCGTCAACGTAATAATCGGCGTGGGCATCGGGATCAGCGTTTCCGTAAAAACCGCCTGCCATCGACCGAAGACTCAAAAGGTCACTGAACAAACCGCCTTCATCAAGTTCGTGAATAACTATTTTGGCATCGGTGAGCTTCCTTAATGCAACCGCGGCATTAACGTGGTCGAAATGTCGGTGTGTAAGTAATATAAACTTTATCTTTCCCTTGTTTTCTGTTGCATATTTCAACAAATCTCTTTCTAAGTATCCGGGGTCGATAACAACTGCCGCAACGTCGGATTCAACAATGTAGCAATTAGCTTGTAAAGTGCCGCACGGCACGGTAATAACTCTCATTTATTTTCTCCAGGTATCGGTATCAAGCAAAATGGTAACAGGGCCGTCCAGAGAGACATCTATCTTCATATCGGCACCAAACTGACCCGTAGCAACGTCTCTTACACCGTTTAGCTTAACGCACTCAATAAAATATTCATACAACGGCTCGGCCGTCTCAGGTCTTGCCGCATTTATAAACGAAGGACGGTTACCTTTCGCAGTATCGGCCTCCAAGGTAAAATTAGAAACGATCGTAACCTCTTGATTCAGGTCTAACACCGATAAATTCATTTTATCGTCAGAGTCACACAAAACCCTTAAATTGCAAACCTTTCTCGCAAGTAACTCCGCCTCTGCTTTAGTATCACCTTCACGGACGCCAAGCAAAACAAAGAGTCCCCTTCCGCCTTTACCTACCAAAGTTCCGTTAACTTTAACTTCGCAACTTTTAACGACCTGAACAACAGCCTTCATTTTTTAAGTCCTTTCTACGCTGAACACACCGCTAAGCTTCTTGATTCTCGTAATAACGTTTTCAAGATGCTCACGGCTTTCAACACCGATCGTAATAACAATACTGCAATTCCCATCTTTGGTTTCTTTGGCCATAATGGCGTGGACCGAAACGTGAAGATTACTCAAAAGAATGGTGAGATCGGCAACGATTCCGTCACGGTTTAATCCAAGAATAGAAACGGTCGAATCAAATCTTGTTGTTCTTTCAGCATCCCAATACGCGGGGATCCAACGTTCGGGCTCGGCAGACTCTTCAATACATTTAGGAACGTTACTGCAATCCTTTTTATGGATCGAAACGCCGTGACCTCTCGTGATAAATCCAATCAAGTCGTCACCGGGAATAGGTGTGCAACAGCGGGCAAGTTTGATAAGACAGTTATCAATACCTTCTACAACAACACCGTCCGACGATTTAGAAACCTTTCTCGTTTGGGTATTGTTACTGACTTCTATCGGTTTTTCGGTCCTAACAAATCTTGCATAGGCATCTTTAATGCGCGGCATTATTTTGGAAAGTAAAATACCGCCGTAGCCGATAGCCGCATAAAAATCTTCAAGACTGTTACAACGAAGTTTAACCGAAATATCGGTCAAAAATTTCTCCATATTTTCATCATCAAGTCTGATATTGTTGCGGGAAAACTCGCGTTCAATCTCCGATTTGCCGGTAGCAATATTCTCAGGTCGGCGTTCCTTTTTAAACCAGGCTCTTATTTTTGTTTTGGCCTGATTGGTCTTGACAATATTAAGCCAATCCCTGCTCGGTCCGTGACCGGGTTGATTGGAGGTTAATATTTCAATCAACTCACCCGTCTTGACCTCGTGAGTAATCGGAACGATTCTTCCGTCTACCTTGGCACCCGTCATTTTAGTACCGACCGCAGAATGTATAGCAAATGCAAAGTCGATTACGGTAGAACCGACAGGAAGATTTATAACGTCACCTTTCGGAGTAACTGCAAAAACGTCCTCCGGAGCCAGATCGGTTTTAATGGTCTGAACAAGCTCTTCCGCATCATCGGCCTCACGTTGGGTATCAATTATCTGACGTATCCACGCAAGACGTTCGTCAAATTTAGCATCGGTACGGTTGACACCGTCTTTATACTTCCAATGCGCCGCGATACCGAACTCAGCAGTACGATGCATTTCTTCGGTTCTTATCTGAACCTCATAAGGAATACCCTCACGGCCGACAACGGTGGTATGCAACGACTGATAGAGGTTAGGCTTCGGTGTCGAGATATAATCCTTAAAACGTCCCGGGATAGGACGCGCCATATCGTGAATAACACCGAGAATGTTATAACAGTTTGCAACCGTATCGGTAATTATACGGATAGCATAAATATCATAGATCTCATCAATGGACTTACCCTGCATATACATTTTACGGTAAATTCCGTGAATCGACTTGACACGTCCCTGAATAACGATTCCGGGAACGTATTCCTCTACCCTTTCTTTAATACGCTCCTGAATCTGTGCCAAAAACTTATCACTCTGACCGCGTTTTATGGCCAACGACTCTTCGATCTCGTGATAAGCCACGGGATCGAGGTGCATAATGGAAAGATCTTCCAACTCCTCTTTGACCGCTCTGATACCGAGTCGGTGTGCGATCGGAGCAAATACTTCAAGCGTTTCGCGTGCCTTGTCGCGTTGCTTTTGCACAGGCATAACGTCAATGGTACGCATATTGTGCAGACGGTCGGCAAGCTTAATAATGATAACGCGTATATCCTGCGACATTGCAATAAACATCTTACGGATATTTTCGGCCTGAACACTTTCTTTGGATTCAAGCGGAATTTTGCCGAGCTTGGTAACACCGTCAACCAATTCGGCAACGCCCTTGCCAAACTCAGCTTTAATATCTTCATAGGTGGCTTCGGTATCTTCCACAACGTCGTGTAAGAGAGACGCGGCAACCGACTCCGAATCCATACCTAAGGATATAACTATTTTGGAGACCGCAATCGGGTGCATACA
This sequence comes from Clostridia bacterium, assembly GCA_017629275.1. GTDB lineage: Bacteria > Bacillota > Clostridia > Oscillospirales > Acutalibacteraceae > UMGS172. Next base: position 4,832 of record JAGBXM010000095.1, on the reverse strand, counting down.
ATACGGTTCTCCCGACACTCTTTTCTGAGTGCTGTGCGCTTCAACGCAACGGTTAAAAGCACGGGTAATAAGAGCTTTGTCATATATCGAAGCACACGGTTGTACATCAATAAGCTCCAAAATTTCATCAAGGCATTTTTCAAAACTCAACCACGGTCACCTCCTATAATTCTTTTTAATTTAACCAGAACGGGTGCACTTCCAAGGTCGACCTTGCCGTCAAACGGCAAAAGACTTACCTTATCGTCAGAAGTTTTTGCCAGACCCAATTCACAAAGTGCCGTCAAAGCGACAGTCAGTTTACCAATCGGAAGCATACCGATAAAATCATTTTCCAAAAGCGACAGCATTATTTCATTACTCAACCGTAAATATCTGAACACTTTTGCAGTATCATCACGTGACGGATAGATACATTCGGCATCCGAAGCGTCGGCACAACCGCAATAAAACTTTTCAAGTGCCGATAACTGTGCCGTCATCTCGGTTTCATTAACGTCACTTTTTCTGATGGCACGGATAATAACCGAAGCCGATTCGGTATTATTATAAACGTTTACGTCCAAAGTAACCGCAAGGTCAACTACGTCACCGACCTTAAACGGCAGCTTTTCGGGACTCACACCAAACATAACGGCCTGATAGTCACATTGTTCACGGCGCAATCTCAACCGCAAATGCTTACCGTTGGCAAGTGGCTGTATGGCCGTTATCTGCGACTGCACAACACCAAAAACGGGTACGGGGTTACCGGCACCGTAAGGCTCAAAAGCCTTTAAGGATTTAGCCACATCAACCGTCAGTGCGTGAGGTTTGATACGGCAATCAATTCTGACCTTGGAAAATGCAACTTCACATTTCGAAGCGTAATTGTTTATAGTATTCCTGAAAAGCTCAACATCATCCTCTTTAACGGTAAGACCCGCAGCCAACTCGTGACCGCCAAACTTAACCAAAGTATGAGAAGAAGCCGACAAAGCATCAAAAAGCGAAAACCCGACAATGCTTCTGCCCGAACCTACCGAGCGGTCATCCGACAAACTGATAACAATACACGGCTTCGAGTACTTTTCAACGAGTTTTGAAGCGGCAATACCGATAACACCGACGTGCCATCCGTAACCTCCGACAACGATAACCCTATGATTCTTATAACCGTTTTGCTCAATTATGTTACAAGCGGCTTCAAAAACCTCCTGCTCTTTCGACTGTCTTTCGGAGTTAAGTCGATCAAGACAGCCTGCGTAATATAATGCTTCGTCATAGTTATCACTCAACAACAACTTAACGGCTACGTCGGCATTAGCCATACGGCCCGCCGCATTAATTCTGGGACAAAGCGTAAACGCCGCGTTCTGCGAAGTAACGTATTTTGCGTTTGATACTTCGACCAAAGCCCTGATACCGGGATTTAAACGACGGTTTATCATGGTCATACCGATACTGACGATTGCACGATTTTCCGAAACCAGCGGCACAATATCGGCAATCGTACCCAAAGCCACAAGATCGGCATACTCATAAATAACCTCTTCGCAAGGACGGTCCTCCAAAGCACACACCAGTTTAAAAGCAACACCGACACCGCAAAGGTCAGAGAATATCCAATCGCAATCCTCTTCAATGTGAGGATCGACCACCGCAACGGCATTAGGAACCTCACCCTGCAGCAAGTGGTGATCGGTAACGACAATATCGACACCCAACTCGTTGGCGCGTTCAACCTCAGCTACTGCATTTATACCGTTGTCAACCGTAACAATAAGAGTTACACCGTCAGCCTCTGCTTTTTCGATAGCAGGAATTGATATGCCGTAACCGTCGTTTTCGCGGTCAGGCACAAAATAATCAACGTCAGCACCGCGTTTTTTTAGGTAGGAAGTGAGTAAAGCGGTAGCCGTTACACCGTCACAGTCATAGTCACCGAAAACCAATATCTTTTCATTTTCTTCAAGCGCTATATTTATACGTTCTACCGCCTCACGCATACCGCTATATTCGTAAGGGTCGCAGAAGTCGGGTTCTTTTTGGAAAAACTGCTCGACCTCATACGGGTCAGACATTCCTCTGGCGGCGGCAATAAACATCACCAACGGATCAAGACCGCAGTCCTCCGCCAGGTCGGTTACCATTTGTTTATCGACTTCGGGGAACACCCATTTTTTAAAATTCATTGCCGTCACCTCCTGTTCAAAAATCGCATAATAATCTAAAATTTATTGTTGGCGTATAACACTAACCCACATTACAACTTATTATTTTAATATATTACCACTAACCAAATGAATTTTCAAGTTATTAGATATAATAATATTATAAATATACTAAATTTTTTAAGGAAATTATCAATGAAAACAAAATCACAATTTTATATTCTGATTTTCTTAATCGGTGCGGTCGGTTACTGTTTAATTGAACTTTTATGGCGCGGCCGTACACACCCTTCAATGGCATTGGCGGGCGGACTGTCTTTTTGTTTTATTTTGGTTATTCAAACTCGGCTCAAACCGTTAAAATTTATCTACCGTTGCATCGCATCGGGGCTTGGCATAACAGCAATAGAACTCGCTTTCGGCAGTATATTCAATCTTTGGCTAAAACAATCGGTATGGGATTATACCGCTGTCCCCTTTAACTTTTTAGGGCAGGTGTGTTTGCTTTACACGGTGCTTTGGAGCTTGTTATCTGCTCCCCTGCTTATTATATCGGGATTATTAAAAGATAAATTCTTAGCAAAAAATTACGGCAAGGCTGACGCCCTGCCGCACAAAAACTAAAATTAATCTGCTTTATAACCCTTATACAAGTGAACTATGTTAAGATCCTCTGGCATTGAGAGTCCGTGAGATCCTGCTCCCTCGTCGATCTCGTGGCAACCGTGATCCATTGCAAAACCGACAAGTGTATTGTGATGCTTCCAATGTGTCTTTATCATTTCCGAGAACATATTAAACGCCATAACGTTGTGACGAAGTTCGCCCAAAGCCTCAATACTTTCGGGACCCCACTTGTGCATTCTCGAATCGAAATTTCCGTTATACACAACAACAAAATCGTACTTGTCCTCCAATATCACCTCAGCAGCCTTAGCATTGACCTGCGGTACGTTGTCAAAAATAAAATAATCCATTTCTCTTTCCAAGAATATTTTTGACAGACTGCAATTGCCGTAAGCAATAATACAAGCCTTTTTACCCGCTCTTATCAAAGCATCAAAGATGGTATCAATGGTAATGACCGGCTTTTCATATTTTTTAATACCGTGAACACTCGGTTGCGCGCCGGTGTACATTGTTCCGAAACAAACGGGTGTAACCGAAGGCATAACGGTTCGCATCGGCAACTCAAGGTCAAACTTTTTCTCCATACCAACCTGCAAGGATTTATACTTTTCATAAACCCATTGAGCAATGGCATCGGGGTTATACATAAACACTCGGTCGGCCTTTTTGCCCTCAAGCGCCTTATCGACGTAGTCACAAAGGTCAACGTTGGCTTCGGCAGCACATTCGGGTGCTTTGATACCCATTGCATAGCACAAAGCCGCACACAAAGTGTCCAAGGAGTTTTCGTTCAGTTCATTACCCATTTCAATCCACTCCAAAATTAGTTTTGGCAATTTATTTGCTCGCCCATAATCAAAGGATAGCACTTCAACTTGCAACTGTCAAGGTTTTCGTGAAACATATTGACACACGAAATCTGATGATTATCATAGGTTGTGTAGTAATAAACACCCTTATCGGCATTCATACACGAGGTGTAAACGGTTATTTCATATTCGTCACGGTCGGCAAGATTACATCCTCTCTGTTGATCAACCGAGTTTAAAATATGGAAAAACTGACTGATGCTTTCCCCTTCACCGTTACCCGAAGCCGAATTTGATTTAACAAAAGCCACTCGGACAAAGCGCGACATTGAGGAAAGGTCGCCCGGCAAACCGATAGCACCCATTCCTTTTGAATAATGCTTTAAATCAACGTCCTTCGAAAAGTTATTTTCGGGTGCTTTGGGCGACAGATGCATATAATTATTGAGGTTGAATATATGCTCCGGAAAAGTAGGATTGTTTGTCATAACACCAACGGGATTATCGTAAATCTTCAAACCGTCCTTTACCGCTTCAACCGTTATGCACTCATCCTTGTGGGCAATCATCCAATGAAGTTGTGACACCGACAACTCCTTGCTGAACGGCTCGTTGACAAGGTTGATTTTCCCCAATCTTTCCCTGACCTCAGTAACGTTTGCACACTGTGACAAAATCCAAGGTATAAACTCAAAAACAGCAACGTTTTCCTTATTGTTCTGCGCCTCGTTAAAAAATGCGTTACCGACAAAATTGAGCCCTGCCATACAAAGACCCTTCTCGTTCATCGCATCAAACAGTAACGGATAATCACCTTTAACAATACCCATTCCGATAATCGCATAATGAGAAGTAACAGAATTTAAAAATCTAAAATCAAACTTAAAATTTCTCGGTATTACGGTAATCTGTTCACCGAAAGAAAACTCATTGTCCAACGTTCTTCCGAAATAGAAATCTCCACTCTTAAAACCTATGGCCGTACACATAATGTCACCTCAAAGAATTTTTAATATTATTCCCCAAAAAGCAACAAAAAAGTCACCTGTGCTTGACACCAAAAGATACAAATAATATAATTGAATCAAAGATGTCAAAGGAGTAACGGAATGGATAAAATTTTTGATACAATAATCATCGGGGGCGGTCCTGCGGGCTATACAGCGGCATTATACGCCGCACGTGCAGGACTATCTGCACTTATAATAGAAAAAATGTCGGTCGGCGGTCAAATGGCACT
>JAGBXM010000094.1 GCA_017629275.1 Clostridia bacterium | reverse complement strand
GTCTATTTCCTGCTTCAAAAAATTCTTTGCGTGCTGAATGTTAAAGGTCATTATCCTCATTTTTTAGCGCCTCTCTTTAAAACAGTAAACAAATCCGTCTTTATCTTACAATAACTGCAACACCGTCAGGGATCGCAGTGACGGTGACCTGCTCTTTGCCCAAAATTTCTCTTGCCTTCTTAATTGCTTCGTCAATGGAGTGTGCAGGAATCATATGCATATCGGTGACCGTTTTGTCATCCATTTCCGAAACATAGATAACCGATGCTTTCAATAAAATTCGGGTCAAAATTTGGGTCATCCATTGGTCGGGCAACGTGTCATTGCGACCGCGGGCCATAAGCTCGGCCATTATCTTTTGAAGGTCGGGCTCGTCGGCCATCTGATGATAAAAATGGTCACCGCCCACACCGTCGTTACACTTGGCCATCATAATAATAACACCGCCGTTTTTAACGGTTGCCTCGGCCGCCGTCATACCCTTGACCGACTGATAAACATTCTGATCCAAAGGATAACCGCCGTTGGTGGTAAGCACTATATCGGCAGGTTGTGCCTTGGCACCACACTGCTCACGCAAAAATTCAACACCCTTTTTGTGTGCCTCAAAGGTGTCACCTGCGACGGCATAAATAACCTGCTTTTCAGCATTCAGCACGACGTTCACAACATAGCAAAGCTTGGCTTTTTCGGCCGCCCAAAGCATATCTTTATGTATGGGATTGCCGACCAAAATCCCTGTTCTGGCATTTATGTCGGCTATAAACTCGGCACAGTGGTTGGCCAAAACAGTTTTTCTTCCGCAAACACCGGGCAAAACGCTCTTTCTTCCGCCAGAGAAACCTGCAAAGAAATGCGGCTCAATAAATCCTTCGGCCACAAGCAGGTCGGCATTAACGGCGATCGAGTTGACCTCACACTCTCCGCCCGAAGGAAGCTTGCCCAAATTGACCAATTTTTCACGCTCGTCACAGTCGTGAACATAGATATTGACCGCGTTCACAATCTCCTCACCAAACTTTGCAACCAACTCGTCACGGGTCGTGCCACGGTGACATCCCGTTGCAATCAGAATAGTAACCTCAGCATCGGGGTTGCCTTCCTTAATTTCGCGGAGCATTGGTGGAATTATAACCTTACTCGGCACAGGTCGGGTGTGGTCACTTGCAATTATGACAATGTTCTTTTTACCCTTTGCAAGCTCACTCAGTTTCGGTGAGCCAACGGGGTTTTCCATTGCGTTTTTGACAAGCTCTGCGGCCGAACCCAACGGCTCATACTCCTCAATTGAGGATTCAAGAACACCAATCAGTTCCGAATCTTTAAAATCATACTCCAAAAAATCTTTTCCGTAAGGAAATTTCACATTAACCATTGTTACTCCTCCTTGATAATGCGTTGACAACGATAACAATTGTCGGTATTAAAACCAACTGCAAAATTATTCCCGGCAGTGCATCGGCAAAACCGCCGACCAAGAACATCGTAAACGTGAACGGCTTGCCGCCCACACCAAGCAAAACAGCCTTTGCAATGCCCCACACGATTCGGCCGAAAAGCATTGCTGTGATAAGACTTAAATACACCGAGGAAATGTTTTTCTTTTTAAAAGCACCGTAAATCAGACCGATGACCAAGCCGTATGTAAAAAGTTCCACAGCCATCCAGACGGCCTGCG
>JAGBXM010000093.1 GCA_017629275.1 Clostridia bacterium | reverse complement strand
GCCTCTTTTAACTGTCACTTTTACACACTCCTGAAATATTGAATTGAAGTTGACGCGTCTTTCACGTATATTTTTGCCCGCGTTTGGGTCGTTTAGTCATTTTTGATTCAATATATTTTATGCAACGGTAAAATTTTTGTGTGGACAGACGGTGCGGGTAGGTTGACGTGATAAATTTTCGAAAATTTGAAAATACACATTGCAATTAAGGTCTGAATGGGTTAATATTGTTTTGTATGGATGTTTTGACAATTTGTCAAATATGTGAAAAGGGAAGAGAAGGATTTGAAGAAGTTATTTTCTGAACAGATATATGACGTTCTGAGCTATGAAACGGGCTTTATAGTGGTCTACCGCCGTCCTGAAATTGAGGATAAGGTGGCCGTTTCTTATAAGTCGGTATCGTTGGAAAACGGTGTCGTTTCACAGAGAACGAGAGCCGATTATGAGTTTATCAAGTTTGGTGAGCATCACTCAAAGGTTAATTTTCAGGTCGGTAATTTTATTACCTGCAGTTGTGTAAAGCTTGACAACGGCAGTGTTTTTATCGTGTCTAAAGACGGCGAGGCCAAAATACTCGATTCCGAAGGCTTTGTTGAGTGGCAGGGCACCATAAGATATAAAGAGTGCGGCCCCCATTCCATTGTACATCACGGACATACCTTGTGGGCATCGTTCCCCGAACGCAATGCGCTTATCAGATTTAATCTTCGCACTATGCGTGAAGAACTGCGTATCGGCGGTTCGACCGATTCTTCGTTCTCGGGTCCCGAGGGACTTTGGGTCAACGAGCCTGAAGAGCAGCTCATTGTCTGCAACTGTAACGCCAAGAGCATTCTTGAGGTTAATATGAAGACCTATACCGTGCGTGAAAAAGCCGTGTTTGATGAGCCGGTCCACCGTTATATGAAAATTGACGGTAAAGAGTTTGTGTTGCTTGATTCGGGTCTTTATCTTATTTAATAGGTTTCTGATTGCCGTCGGTCGCTGACCGACGGTTTTTTTATAGTCGAGTTTTGCATTTGGACCACAATATAATGTGGTACTTAAAAGCGGTGTTAAAAAAGTTGGTTTTGAAAACAAAAAACAGTAAAATTTTTGTTGACATTGAGGCATAGTTTGGGTTATAATTCTAACTTGATAGGTTATGTCTGTAATTATGTTTAAATGATACAGATGTTTTCCCGCAACCGATAAAGGAGGATAGAAAAATGAAAAGAACTTATCAGCCTAAGAAGCTCCACAGAATGAAGGAACATGGCTTCCGTAAGAGAATGTCGACCGCTAACGGCCGCAAGGTACTTGCCCGCCGCAGAGCAAAGGGCAGACAGAGCCTTACTTACTAAGAAAGGTCACTTTTGTGACCTTTCTTGCAAAGGCATTTGTGCAGTTTCTGCAAGAAATTGATTCATCACTGTGATTTTCGGGAAGGGTGTTATATGGAGTCCGTAAAGCTCAATCTTAATAAAGATTTCAGGCGGCTCTACGGCAGAGGCCGCAGTCAGGTTCATCCGCTGTTGGTCACATACATTCTTCCTAACCGTCGCGGTTTGGTTCGCTACGGCATAACGACCGGCAAAAAGGTCGGCGGTGCCGTACAGCGCAACCGCGCAAGACGTGTGATCGAAGCGGCAGTCAGACAGTGTCTTCCCCTTGTTGAGGGCGGCGCTGATATTGTTTTTGTTGCGCGTACCAAGACGGTTACTGCCAAAAGTTACGACGTGGAAAAAGTGATGAAAAAACACTTTAAGTCGGGCGGACTTATTCCGCCGGGAAATGAATGAAGTACGTATTTATTGCGCTGATACGCTTTTATCAGAAGTTCATCTCACCGCTAAAGCCTTCGTGCTGTCGGTTCAGGCCCACCTGTTCACAGTATGCTCTGGAGGCATTTCGTGAGAGAGGCTTTTTTGTAGGCTTCGGTTTGAGCGTATGGCGAATTTGCCGTTGTAATCCCTTTGTTAAAGGCGGTTACGACCCCGTGCCTTTAAAAGCTAAAAAGGCACCAAAAGGAAATAAGGATACAGATTATTTGTCCGACAGGATAAAAGGTCGGAAGTGAAGGAACGCTTGAAGTTATGTTAGATTTTGTCAGTATACCGATGGGATGGATACTGTCCCGTTTGAGTACGTTGTTCGAAAACAATTTTGCGGCTTCGGTTCTCGTATTCACTGTTCTTGTGAATATTGTTATGTTGCCGCTTACCATCAATTCGTTGAAATCAACAGCCAAGCAGGCCAGAATCAAGCACAAGCTTGACGCTTTGAAGAAAAAGTGCGGAGATGACCGCCAGAAGTATAGCGAAGGCATGCAGGAGCTTTATAATAAGGAAGGCATTTCTATGGGCGGCGGTTGTATGCCCATGATCATCAGACTTATTATTATGATGGGTGTTTATTACGCCATTTCGAGTCCGTTTACCTATGTTGTCAACGTTGATTCCAATGCTTTGAATGCCGCCAAACAGTGGACGGCTTACGTCAAGGTTGCCGAGGCTACCGACGGTAAAAACGCTGTAAGTGCTGAGCAATGGAAGTCTTTGGGTCTTAAAGAGAGAACCGAAAGACAGGATATTGTCGCCATCGCTACCGAAAATGGCGGCGATGCCGAGCATTATGCCAAATTATCCATTCTGAGCGACATTTATTCGACACCCGATAAAAAATTGACCAAGAATTCGGTTGAGAAGACCGTTAAGGGTTATATAACCAATACCAAGAGCGCAATGCGTGAGGTTGAGATCGCAAATCTGCTTAATAAAGAGCATGAGGACTACGAGCCGATGGTCGAGAAGGTGTTTGTTGCTAACAGCAACGAGCAGGAGCTTGTAAAGCTCAACGGCGGCGAGAATGCGATCGACTTTATGTTGTTCAACAAGATCGATCTGCGTGATACCCCGAAATTCTCATTTAAGATTTTTGAGGACGCTCAGCTTAACTGGCTTATTCCTTTCGCATCGTTTGCAGCTTCGATTTTGACCGGTGTGCTCAGTTCTGTTTTACAGAAGAAGAACAACCCCGAAGCACCCAGTATGATGGCTATGATGCTTATTATGCCGTTGTTCTCGCTTTATATTGCATTCGGTTTCCCCTGCGCTGTAGGTTTCTATTGGGCTTGTTCCAGCCTTGTTTCGGGCGGAATTCAGCTTATTACCCAGGTCGTTTACGGACCGCAGGCAGTTAACGCAAGAGAACAGGCCAAGAAGATCGTTTTGAGAGGCAAGACCGAAAAAGAGAGAATGTCGAGATTCGACAATGTTGTAGAAGAGTAACCCCGGGAGGACATTTAAAGTGATTATTAAGGAAGCTATCGGCAAGGGCGCTACTGTTGAGGCCGCCCGTGAAGACGCCCTTGAAAAGTTGGGCGCAAAGTATGATGAAGACGTACAGTTTGAGGTTGTTGCGTTTCCTAAGAAGAAGGTTTTAGGCTTGTTCGGCGGTTGCGAAGCCGAGGTCCGCGTTTTTGTTGAAGGACCTGATGCCGCACCCAAAAAGGAAAAGAACAACCGTAACGATAACCGCAAGAAAAATAATGAGCCTAAGGCTCCGAAACTCAATAAAGAACCCAAGCAGAAGCCTCAAAAGGCGGAAGTCGAAAAGGTCGAAAAAACTGAGACCGCAAAGACTGAAGCTGCAGAGGAGTTCAAGGGTGTTCCCGCTTCTGAGGTTGACCCCAACTCTCAGGCAGGCAGAGCATACAAGTACCTTTCCGAGATCTTGAATAAACTCGGTTGTGAAGATTTCACCGCAGTTATCGGTGACATTGAGGGCGGTTCCAAAATCGTTCTTGAGGGTAGCGAAAAGCTGGGCGTCGTTATCGGACGTCGCGGTGAGACGCTTGACGCTTTGCAGTATCTCGCATCGTTGGTTGCCAACGAAAACGTCGGCGGTTACTACCGTGTTGTTATCGACATCGGCAACTACCGTGAAAAGCGTGAGTCGACTTTGGAGGCACTTGCCAAGCGTACTGCAGGTCAGGTTCTCCGCACCGGCCGCAGCCGTTCTTTGGAGCCTATGAATCCTTATGAGCGCCGCATTATCCACACTGCCGTTCAGGCCATTGAAGGTGTGTATTCCGCATCGGTAGGCGACGGCTCCAACCGTCGTGTTGTCATTGCGCCCGAAGGTAAGCAGGTTCGTCCTTCCGACGACCGTCGCGGTGGCAGAGGCTCAAGAGACCGCAGAGGTTCCAACCGTCAGGGTCGCAGTGCAAGACCGCAGTCGAGCGAGACTCCTGCAGTTCAGAAGCCGAAGGAGACCGACGGCACCAAGCTTTACGGCAAGTTGAAATAAGAGTCCTTAATGGATACGGTGTCGTAGGGATATCCGTATCCATTTTTGTTTAAAGGAATTGGTAAATATTTTAAGGAGGCAGTATTATGGACGTTTCGGTAGGCGACCGACTTATTATGAAAAAAAGTCACCCCTGCGGCAGTAATTCGTTTATTGTACTGCGTTCGGGTATGGACTTCAAACTGAAATGCGGCGGTTGTGGGCACGAGGTGATGTTGCCGCGCAGCAAGGCCGAAAAAAACATTAAACAAATAATAAAGGAACAAGATAATGTTTGATAAATTAGATGCGGTCGACGTAAGATTTGAGGAAATCGGCATTAAAATGACCGATCCTTCGGTTATTGCCGATACCGAACAGTTGACCGAGTTGATGAAAGAACACCGTAGGCTTGAACCGTTGGTAACGGCCTACCGTGAATATAAAAAGGCAAAGTCTGATATGGCGGGCGCCCTCGATATATTGGAGTCGGGCGAGTTGGACAAGGAACTTAAAGAACTTGCCGAAGAAGAACTTGCCGATGCCAAGGATAAAATCGAAGCATTGACCGACGAGCTGAAAATTCTGCTTTTGCCTAAAGACCCCAATGACGAACGCAACGTTATCGTTGAGATTCGTGGTGGCGCAGGCGGCGAGGAAGCGGCACTTTTCGCGTCAAGCCTTATGAGAATGTACTCGATGTATGCCGAGTCGCGCAGGTGGAAGGTTGAGTTTGTCAGTGCCAACGAGACTGAACTTGGCGGCTTTAAGGAAGTCAGTTTTATGATCGAGGGCTTCGGTGCTTATTCGAGAATGAAATATGAAAGCGGCGTTCACCGTGTTCAGCGTGTTCCCGACACCGAAACGCAGGGACGTATCCACACGTCAACCGTTACGGTGGCGGTTCTGCCCGAAGCCGAGGACGTTGAAATTGAGATTAATCCCGCTGACCTGCAGATCGACACCTACCGTGCAGGCGGTGCGGGCGGTCAGCACGTCAACAAGACTGAATCGGCCATTCGTATAACCCATCTGCCGACGGGACTTGTGGTCGAATGTCAGGATGAACGAAGCCAATACAAAAACAAAGACAAGGCTATGAAGGTCTTGAAGAGCCGACTTTACGAGCAGATGGTTACCGAACAAAACGAGGCAATAGCCAGTGACCGACGCGCTCAGGTCGGAACGGGTGACCGTTCGGAACGTATCAGAACCTATAATTTCCCTCAGGGACGTGTGACCGATCACCGAATCGGTCTGACCTTGTATAAGCTCGATTCGGTAATGAACGGTGATATTGATGAGATCGTCGATGCTTTGATAACCCATTACCGTACCGAGATGCTAAAAGCACAGGAAGAACAGTAAATTATGAAAAGGAGTGCCGTTATGCTGACCGAAAGACTCAGTGTGTATGACGTTAATAAAGATAGCGAAGCCTTGCTTCGCGCCGCTGAGATTATCAAAAACGGCGGACTTGTTGCTATGCCGACCGAGACTGTCTACGGTCTTGCGGCCAATACCTTTAACGAAAAAGCAATAGGTGATATTTTTAAGGCCAAGGGCCGTCCGCAGGATAACCCTTTGATCGTTCACGTCAGCGACATCGGGATGGCCAAAGAACTTGTGAGCGAGTTTCCCGAAAAGGCTGAAGAGTTGGCCGAAAAATTCTGGCCGGGTCCGTTTACAATGATTTTGCCTAAAGCCGATTGCATACCTTCCTCGGTAAGCGCGGGACTTGAGACGGTTGCTATTCGTATGCCTTCGAACGAGGTTGCGAGACAACTTATTGCGGTAAGCGGTCTGCCTTTGGCCGCTCCTTCGGCCAATATTTCGGGGTCGCCAAGCCCTACAACGGCCGAGGATGTACTGTTTGATATGGACGGTAAGATTGATGCCGTTATTATGTCGGGACGTTGCGACGTCGGTGTTGAGTCGACCGTTGTGACGTTGGCCACCGATCCGCCGAGGCTTTTGCGTCCGGGCGGTGTTACGCTTGAACAGTTGCGTGATGTTCTGCCCGATATCGTGGTTGATAAAGCGGTGCTGTCACAACCGGGAAAGGGATGTGTCGTAGCATCTCCGGGTATGAAATATAAGCACTATTCACCCAAAGCGCGTGTTGTTATGCTCGAGGGCGATTTCGAAAGCTTCAAGACCTTTGTTGAGGCCAACAAGGACGAGGGAGTATTTGCCCTTGTGTTTGACGGTGAGGAGGCCGAGCTTTCGGTGCCGTGTGTTTCGTTTGGGCACAAAGAGGATGAATTTGAACAGGCCGCGGTGCTTTTCAAGGCACTTCGCGAACTTGATAAATTGGGCTGTAAGGTCTGTTATTCGCGTGTGCCGAGTAAATGCGGCGTCGGTCTTGCAGTATATAACCGACTTATCCGCGCGGCGGCTTTTGAGGTGATCGAGCTATGATTATCGGTTTGACGGGACCTACAGGCAGCGGAAAAACAACCTTTTCACGCTATGCCGAGGATAACGGATTTTTTGTGATAGACTGCGACAAGGTTGCACGTGAGGTGGTGGAGCCGGGCAGTCCTTTGCTGGAGTTGTTGACCGAAGCTTTTTCGGAAGATATAATAAATTCGGACGGCACTTTAAACCGTAAAAGGTTAGCCGCGGCGGCTTTCAAGGATGAAGAGTCCACCGAACTGCTTAATTCGGTTATGTTGCCTTATATTTCGAATACCATCATTGAGACCGTCGAGGCCTTAAAAACCGAAGGTGTGGACGATGTTTTGTTGGATGCACCGACGCTTTTTGAGAGCGGTCTTGACTCGATGTGCGACAAAGTGGTCGCGGTGCTTTGCCCTGTAGTTTTGCGCCGCGAGAGAATTATCGAGCGAGACGGTCTGACCGAAGAACAGGCAGATTCGAGGCTCAATGCTTCCAAAAAAGATGTGTTTTACACCGAGAGAACACCGTATGTAATAGTGAACGACGGTTCGTTTGAGCATTTTCAAAAAGAAATAGAAAGAATTTTCGGAGAAATCTTAAAACAATGAAAAAAGTACGCTACGTTGCGAGGATAATATTCTGCCTTTTGATGGTGTTTATTTTCTGTGTTGTCGGGTATAATATTGCGATGAAGAGACTTCATCCGATCAAATATTCCGAGCAAATAACCCAATATTCAAAAGAATTTGAGGTCGACCCTTCCTTGGTTGCGGCCGTTATAAAATGTGAGAGCAGTTTTAATAAAGATGCGGTGTCATCGGCCAATGCCAGAGGTCTGATGCAGTTGACCGAGGAGACCTTTTGCGACGTTTCAAAAATGCTCGGTGAGAGTGATGCGTTTTCGTTTGAGGCTCATTGGGATGATGCCGACGTCAATATAAGATACGGCACAAGGTATCTGAAGTTTTTACTGGATATGTTTGACGGAAACGAAACGTCGGCGGTCGCCGCTTACAATGCAGGACTCGGCAACGTCAAAGGTTGGATGGGCGACGACGGAAAACTCACTACGGACGAAATTAAGTTCCCCGAGACATACGATTACGTTGATAAGGTGCAGAGCGCCAAAAAATATTACAGTAAGCATTACCGATAAAGGAGAAGATATTATGGCTGATGTTAAGGAATTGAAAGAAAAACTTTGTTACTTGAAGAAAAACGGCCTGACTCTGGACAGCGTTGACGGTTCTGCCGTCGAGCAGTTCTCTAAAGGTTATATGGATTTTCTCGGCAAAGCCAAAACCGAGCGTCTGAGCGTTAAAGAGGCCATTCGTTTGGCCGAGGCGGCAGGATTCACGGAATTTGATGCCGACCAAAAATATTCGGCAGGTGACCGCGTTTACGTCAACAACCGCTCAAAGTCGTTGGCCTTGGCGGTAATTGGCACCGAAGCCGTTGAAAAGGGTGTTCATATCGCGGCGGCACATATTGACTCTCCGCGTCTTGACCTCAAACCCAATCCGCATTACGAAGAGGCCGAAATGGCACTGTTCAAGACCCATTATTACGGCGGTATCAAGAAGTATCAGTGGACTACCGTACCGTTGGCTCTTCACGGTGTTTTCTGCAAGAAGGACGGAACGACCGTTGAGGTTTCGATCGGTGAGGATGAAAACGATCCCGTTTTCGTTGTGACCGACCTTTTGCCGCATTTGGCTCAGGATCAGTATAAGCGCACCCCCGGTGAACTCATCCGCGGTGAGGAGCTCAACATCCTTATCGGAAGCCGTCCGTTTAAATGTGACGAGGGAAGCGAACTTGTAAAGCTTAATATTCTTAAAATTCTTAATGAAAAATACGGCATTTGTGAAGAGGATTTCCTCTCTGCCGAGTTGGAGTGCGTACCGGCAGGTAAGCCCCGCGACATCGGCTTTGACCGTTCGATGATCGGTTCTTACGGACACGACGACCGCGTATGTGCATATCCTTGCCTTATGGCGGCCATCAATATTGATACTCCCAAACACACCGCAATAACCGTTCTTGCCGACAAGGAAGAAACAGGTTCGGACGGCAACACCGGTATGAACTCGACCTTTATTCAGTTCTTTGTCGAGGACCTCGCACGTATGCAGGGCGGGAACGGCTATCGTGCTCTGAGAAATTCCAAGTGTCTGTCGGCCGACGTCAATGCGGCGTTTGACCCGACCTTCCCCGACGTTATGGAAAGAAGAAACGCCGCGTTTATCAACTACGGCGCGGTTATTACCAAGTATACGGGTTCAAGAGGTAAAGGCGGCACTTCGGATGCTTCGGCCGAATTTGTGGGTTATATCCGCAAAATCTTAGACGATAACGGTGTTGTCTGGCAGACGGGTGAGCTCGGCAAGGTTGACCTTGGCGGTGGCGGTACCGTCGCAATGTATATTGCCAACCTCGGCGTTGACGTTGTTGACCTTGGTGTGCCCGTACTTTCGATGCACGCACCTTTTGAGGTCGTATCAAAGTTCGACGTTTATATGACCTATCTCGCTGTCAAGGCGTTATTTGACGCAGAATAATATATGACCGACGGTGTTTCGCAATCGGAACGCTGTCGGTCTTTATGTTTTTATTGACTATTGAGCAAATTACAGGTAAAATATAATAAAGAGTGAATTTGCGGCAGGTGAGTTGATGTTTTATACCGTAACATTTAATCCGTGTATTGATTACGTTGTGAAGGTCGATGGGCTTAAAATGGGCGAGACCAACCGTGCATCAAATGAAGAATTGCAGTTCGGCGGCAAAGGCATCAACGTGTCGTATATCTTAAAGCAGTTGGGTGTTGAAAGCGTTGCGCTCGGCTTCTCGGCAGGATTTGTGGGCGAAGCGTTACTGCAGCATCTGGATGAAGTGGGCCTAAAGTCCGACTTTGTGCGCTTAAAAAACGGCAACACCCGAATCAACGTGAAGTTAAAGGGCGAAAATGAAACCGAGATAAATGCCCAGGGTCCCGAGATTTCAAACGATGAATTGAATGAACTGTTACTGAAACTTGAAAGGGTTACGGCAGGGGACACCGTCATTTTGTCGGGAAGCGTTCCCAAAGGTGTAGATACCGATATTTATGCAAAAATTGTTGAAGCGGTCGGGAATAAGGGCGCCGATACGGTTGTGGATGCCACGGGCGAGTTGCTGTTGAACACCTTGAAGTTCAGACCGCTTTTGATAAAACCTAACAAAAGTGAGCTTGAAGTTTTGAGCGGTAAACGGTTAGAATCAACTGAGGATATCCTTGATGCGGCGTTTGGTTTGCAGAAAAAGGGTGCCAAAAACGTCCTCATTTCTCTGGGTGCCGACGGTGCATTGCTGGTTACCGAAACGGGTGAGGTTTTCTGCGAAAAGGCGTTGGGCGGCAAGCCTGTTAATACCGTAGGTGCAGGGGATTCTATGTTGGCAGGTTTTCTGTCGGAATTAAATAACGGTTTTCTTAGTGCTTTGCGAATGGGTTTGGCGGCAGGTGGCGCAACGGCCTGTTCTTTGACCCTCGCAACACGTGATGAGATTTTGAGGCTTTTTAATATTTGATTTTGGAGGGGTATATGCTTAACGGAATCGGAGTATCAAGTTCGATCGCAATAGGCCGTGTGGTGAAATTTGTTGAAGATGATCTGCACTTTGACGAGTTGGCTAAGAACGACGTCGCTTCGGAAAAACAGCGGTTTTCTGAAGCGGTGGGTGAATTCTGCTCAAAAGCAGGTGCTTTGGCGCGTAAGATGGACGATACCGATGCCGACGGACAGATATTGCGCGGCTACGCCGTGATGATAAACGATCCGTATCTTAGTGAGCATATTGAAAAACTTTTGGAGTGCGGCAAGAGTGCCGAATGGGCGGTTGAGTCGGCCTGTGATGCGTTTATCCGGCTGTTTACCGATTCGACCGACGAGCTTGTGCGTCACCGTGCCGCCGATATTGAAGATATTAAACGCCAGATGCTTGAAATTTTACTGCAGGTTGATTGCAAGGAATTGGAAAATCTGCCCGAAAATACGATTCTTGTTACCGACGAGCTTACCCCGTCAATGATGGTGGCACTCCCCAATTCGGGAGTGGTCGGCATCGTTGCCGAAAAGGGAGGACGAACCTCCCATGCGGCCATAATTGCAAGGTCTTTGGAGCTTGTGACCGTGTTGGGCTGCAAGGGTGCGATCAACCGACTGTCGGACGGTGAGACGGTGGCTATCGACGGTGAGACGGGCGAGGTCTTTAAAAATGGTGAAGATGGCTTTGCACGTTTGAAGGACAAGCAAAAGAATCAACCCAAACTGTCTGAGGAATATTATAGGTCGTTTATTGGCAAAAGCACCGTTACGGCCGACGGAAGTGTTCGTAAAATTGTTGCCAATATAGATTCACCGCGTGATATTAAGGCGGTAATTAACAGTGATGCCGAGGGCATCGGTCTTTTTAGAACCGAAGGCTTCTTTTTAGACCGTGGCGTATTGCCGACCGAGGACGAACAGACTGCCGCATACAGGTCGGTTGCCGAAGCGATGAACGGCAAAGAGGTCGTTATCAGAACACTCGACGTCGGAGGGGATAAGAACATTCCGTCGGTGCAGAGCGAGGACGAGGACAACCCGTTTTTGGGACTTCGTGCCATCAGGTATTCCATTAAAAATCAGGGACTTTTCAGAACTCAGCTCCGCGCGATATTGAGGGCATCGGCTTTTGGTAACGTCAGTCTTTTGATTCCGCTTGTGACGAGAGTGGACGAACTGCTTTACGTGAAGAATCTGCTCAAAAGATTGAAGATCGAGTTGGACGAAGAAGGAGTGCCTTATAAAAAGGATATAAAGGTCGGCGTTATGATTGAAACGCCTGCCGCCGTTTGCATTGCCGATATTTTAGCCGAAAATGCCGATTTTTTCAGTATCGGCACCAATGACCTTATCGGTTATACCATGGCGGTTGACCGAGGAAATCCAAAAGTAAGTTATCTTTACTCAGCCTATGAACCTGCCGTTTTGCGGTCGGTCAAGCGGGTGATAGAGGTTGCCAAGCAAAAGGGAATAAGGTGTTCAATGTGCGGTGAGGCCGCCGCCGATGAAAAACTTTTGCCGTTGCTTTTGTCATTCGGTCTCGACGAATTCAGCGTTATGCCGTCACGCGTATTGCCGTTGAGAGCGAAAATATCGACGGTGGATGTATCTTATTGTGACGGTATTACGGCCGAAGTGCTGACCAAAACCAGGGCCCGTGCGGTTGAAGGATTTTTGAGTAAGTAGTATAGGCGTAAATATAACTATAAATACCGACGGTACGCACTGAATAGTACGTACCGTCGGTTTGCTTTGCGCGAGATGTTGACAACTCAACATCTTTGTGGTATAATGGCGAATGTTGATTTGTCAACTTCTTTATATGGGGGCTTAAATTATGGTAGAAAGATTTGAAAGATTTACCTATGCACTTTCTGAGATTAACCGCTATTGGCATAAAATTGCGGGCGATGAAATGTCAAAATATGATCTGAAAGGTCCGTTTGCGTTTTATCTTACTGTTTTATACCGTCATCACGACGGTGTAACTTCGGTAGAATTGGGCAAACTGTGTGATAAGAACAAGGCCGACGTTTCCCGCGCGGTGTCCTTACTTGAGGAAAAGGGTATGGTCGTGCGTGTTGGCAATAATCAGAGTCTTTACCGCGCCAAGATCAAACTGACCGATAAAGGCAATTTTGCGGCAGAACAGGTGCAAAAAGCAGCCGTTCGCGCCGTTGAGATCGGTGGTGACGGCTTGAGTGACGAGCACCGTGAAATTTTTTATAGTGTGCTTGAACGCATAGCAGGAAATTTAAAGGACGTAAGCCAGGCAGGATTGTAAAGGTGAATTATGGGAATTAAAATAATAGTCGATTCGACGGCAGATATAAAAAAGGAACTTCAAAAAAAGGTTACCGTTGTTCCGCTCACCGTAAATTTCGGTGATAAGGAATATATTGACGGTGTCACTATCGGCCGTCGCGAGTTTTATGAAAAATTGATCGAAAGCGACGTTATGCCGACGACAAGTCAGGCCACACCCGATTCTTTTATGCGGTGCTTTGAGGCGGCTGTCACTGGCGGTGACGAGGTGATCTGCATTACGCTTTCACAAAAGCTTTCGGGCACGTATCAAAGTGCCACCATTGCGGCGAGTGAATTTAAAAACAAGGTGTTTGTTGTTGATTCTGAATCGGTTGCGATAGGTATGGGAATTTTGGTTGAATTGGCATTGAGATTGGTCGAGGAAGGTCGGCTTTCGGCCAAAGAAATATATGAAAAGCTCTTGACAGAGCGTGAGAATATCTGCATTGTCGCTATGCTTGATACACTTGAATATCTGAAACGCGGCGGCAGAATTTCCAAAACGGTGGCTTTTGCGGGAGGTCTGCTTTCGATAAAGCCGGTTATCGGTTTTATCAAAGGCGAGATTGTAATTCTGGGTAAAGCCCGCGGGTCGAAGCACGCAAACAATCTTCTTGCCGAGGAGATCGAAAAAAAGGGTGGAATTGATTTTTCAAAGCCTTTGCTTTTGGGCTATACGGGATTGTCCGATGCACTGCTTATAAAGTATATTGAGGACAGTGCGCACATTTGGGAAGGCCATAGGGAAAGACTTGATTATACCGTTATCGGCAGTGTTGTGGGAACCCATGCAGGGCCGGGCGCAGTTGCTGCAGCTTTTTTCAAAAAATAATTCTTTTTATAAGCATCAGATGTTTAATGCGAGGCGGTTCGGGTTCGACTCCCCTCGCATTAACACGTCCGGTGCTTTTTTGTTGACGGCGGAGAAGAATTGTGGTACTATAAAATAGAATAAATATGCAAAAGAGGTGAGAACGGTGGTCGAGCGTGTTGCATTATCCAAAATGCCGAAGAAACTGTCGGCTTTATTAAATGAAAAAGGTCTTATATCGGGCGAGGTTTTGTTGTACGCAGAAGCAGATATGGACTATAATTGCCGTTTTGTGCACCACGTTCTCATTCTTTTAAGTGATGGACTTGTTGTTGGCCGTGATTCTAAGGTTACCGACGAACTGCTCGACAACAAACCGAATTGCAACCGTGAATACAAATGGCAGGATTATTCGTTTGAATTCTTTGACCTCGGGCGACTGTCACATCCCGTTATTGATGAGATGGTGGTTGGCGGTGTTGTCCGTGTGACGGTCGACGGAATCGACGAGCCGATCTGTGCCTTTACAAACGCCTATAAAAACATTTTAAAACGATTGGTCGAGGTTTTGGAGTCACTTTGTTTGAAAAAACCTTTGCCGACCGACCGACTTTTCAGAGAAACAAAAGTTGACGTCTGTCCTTATTGCGGCAAGAGGTTTGCCAATCCTGAGCGTAGGATTTGCCGTATGTGTTCGGACAAGCGTAAGATATTTTTCCGCTTGGGTTCTTACTTTTTGCCGTATAAATTTCAGATGCTTATAATGTGCCTGATGAGTATTCTGACGGCCGTTATGTCATCGGTATGGCCGTATCTCAACGGTACTCTGCTTTATGACGGCGTGTTGGGACAAAACCGCGATATTTCGGTATTGTCCAAACTGCCCGAATGGGATTTTGCCGTGTTGTTGCTGGTATTGGCTTTGACCATGGCAAGCTGTAAGCTGTTGCAGCAGTTACTCGGCATCATTCAGGGACGGGCGGTAGCGCGTGTCGTTTCCAACGTGGTATGTACCATTAAGAAAAAGGTTTTCGGCTCGATACAAAGCTTATCGGTGTCCTTTTTTACCGATAAGCGGACGGGCGGCCTTATGACCCGAGTTTTAGCCGATGCTTCAAGCGTTTCGGACCTGTTTATTGACAGTATTCCGCAGGTGTTACCTAATTTATTTACATTTGTGTTTTCCTTCGCCGTTATGTTCTCACTTAATTGGGTCTTGGCTTCGACGGCGGTTATAGCTATGCCGATTGCGGCACTGATTTCGTTTAAATTGCAACCCATACTGTCGCACTTTAACAGTATGATGCACCAGGCCACGCGTGATTATCACGCTAAAATGAACGACAATCTGAACGGCGCGCGTGTTGTCCGTGCCTTCGGTACCGAGGACAGGGAGGCCGAGCGTTTGGCTTCTGAGAACGACCGCGTTTATGATACTCAGTATTCGGCCGCCAAGTTTGACGTAAAATTCTCGCTCGTTTCGGAAATTGCCAAGGTTATGACGGCGTTGTTGACCTGGGGTGTCGGTGTTTGTTTTGTCCTGGCGGTTTTTGAACCTAGGATGAACTACGGTGAATTAGTAACCTTTACGGGTTATGTTTCGATGCTTAACGGCCCTGCCAATTTCTTTACGGCTGTACTGCGTAAGTGGTCGGCTTCAATGACGGCGGCACAGCGTATTTTTGAGATTATTGATGCCAAGCCCGATGTGGTCGAGACCCACACGCCGAAGCGCCCCGAGGCTTTCAGGGGAGAGATTAAAATTGAGGGTCTTACCTTCGGTTATGAAGAAAACCGAGAGGTTTTGCGCGATATAAACCTGACCGTTAATGCAGGGGAAACGTTGGGTATTGTCGGTCGGTCGGGCGCAGGTAAGTCGACTCTGGCTAATCTTATCACCCGTCTTTACGACCCGCAGAACGGACATATTTATCTTGACGGAATCGACGTCAGGGATATGGCTTTTGATGAGGTTCGCAGAAGTGTTGCGATGGTCAGTCAGGAGACCTATATTTTCAAAGGTACCGTGTTTGATAATATCGCATATTCTAACCCCGACGTTGACCGAAAAGCCGTCATAGAGGCGGCCAAGGCGGCCAACGCGCACGATTTTATCTGTAAGCTGAACGACGGTTATGATACAATGGTCGGCACGGGCGGTCAAGGGCTGTCGGGCGGAGAACGGCAGAGAATTTCAATAGCACGTGCCATTCTTGCCGACCCGAAGATACTGATTCTCGATGAGGCCACCGCGGCGGTCGATACCGAGACCGAAAAAAGCATCCAAGAGGCTTTGGAGCGGTTGAGCAAGGGCAGAACGGTGTTGTCCATAGCGCATAGAATCTCGACCTTGCGAAACGCCGACAAGCTTATCGTTATAGATAAAGGACGTATTGTTGAATACGGCACACACGATGAATTGATGGCGCTTGACGGTACATACTGCAAGCTGGTAAAAATACAGAACGAGGCGCTTAAATTCCGCGCTATCGGTGAATGAAAGGGTGATGATGATGAATGACAAGCTTGATCTGAACGTCGAACAGATAACTTCGATAATTAGGCTTACACCTGAGAATATAAGCTTTGAAGCCACTCCCGGTGGCTTTATCAAGGCAAAATTCGAGGGGCAGGACAAGGGATTGGTCAATATCATCCGCACCTTCCCTTTGAGTGATGCCGACCGACTTTTGTCGGTGCGTTTGGCCGACGGTAAGCAGGAGGAAATCGGCATTATTGATGCCATTTCCGATTTTGATGACGCCACCGTCCAACTTTTGCAAAAGCATCTTAAACTACGTTATTTCAGACCGAAGATACAGAAGATAATTTCGGTTAAAGAGCAGTTTGGTTATACGTATTGGACGGTCGAGACCGATATGGGACTTGTGAAATTTGCAAGTTCTTCGGGTTCTGCAGGTTCGGTCATCCGCCACAAAAAAGGAGTAATTATCAAGGACTCCAACAACAACCGATATGAATTGGAAGATCTATCGGTCTTGTCGGCCAAAGAGCTTAAAAAGATAGATTTATACTTATAATTTTGATTTGGAAGGTACGTTATGGAACTTTTGGTGACGCTCCCTGACAATTTAATAGAGCGGCTTAAAACCGTAACGTGCGAACCTATTGTTTACTGCATCAGGTCGGATATTACGGTGGACGGAGCCTACTCCGACGACGTATTTGTCGGTGCGACTAAGGATTGTCTGTTCGTGTTCTCAAACGGTGATGAGCAGTTTTTTGAAATTGCTTCGTTGGAGTCTGTGCGTATCAGAAAGCAGATCGACAACGGACTGCTTACGGTCACTCAAAATGGTGAGGAACGAATCGTTGCACGGTATACGTTGAAACACGCGGTGCGTTTTGCCTGTCTTGCCGAGGGTGTCATAAACTTTGTTGAGAAAAAGTTTGACCGCGTTGTCAAATGTAAAGAACGTGAAAAGCAGTGTCCCAAGTGCGGCAGAATGTTGCGCGGTGTGGGCAAGTGTCCCAAGTGCGATAAGCAGAGCGGCAGTTTTCACAAAATGCTGTCGGTCTGTGCGCCGTATAAGTGGCTTGTTGTGGTTATCGTTTCGATAATGATGATTATGACGGCTTTAAGCCTCGGACAACAGTTTGTTGTGCGTTGGTTTGTCGACGGATTTTTGTCAAAGGGCAAGGGCACCGTTTCGGACATCGGTCTGTTTTTGTTGCTTTACGTAGGTATTACGATGCTCAATATGGGCGGTCAGCTTTTGAAAAACTTTCTTTGCACCAAGCTTGGACTTAAAATAAGTCACGGTTTGCGGGCAAATTTAAGCACCCATTTGCAGAAAATGTCATTGGGCATTATGGGTAAGCGCAGTGAGGGCGAACTGATGCAACGCGTGTTTAACGACACGGGTCATATAAGTCGGTTCTTCACCAACAGCTTCTGCAACGTATTTTCGCAGGCCGTCACCATTGTGTCGTTGACGGTGTTGATGTTGATTCTTAATTGGAAATTGGCTTTGGCGGCCCTTTTCTTTGCACCGTTTATCATCATTTTCTCACGCACCTTCTGGCCGCATATGAGAAAAATGAATCACCGTCTGCATCGCAAGAGTGATACTATACAGAACAAGCTGCAGGACGTTTTGTCGGGTATAAGAATCGTCAAGACCTACGGCCGCGAAGCCTCTGAAATAGAGGCGTTTGATAATATAAACGACGACTACGCCGTTATTCAGTACCGCAACGAGAAGTTTTACACTACGGTTTTCCCGTTTATGTCGTTGCTGTTGTCGTTTGGCACGTATATCATTGTTTATCTTGGTGGTATGGATGTTTTAAACGGTGAAATGACGGTCGGAGGACTGACGCAGTTTGTGTCGTACGCAGGTATGCTTTTGGGCCCCTTGGGACAGATGTCATTTTTGCCGAGACACATCGTTTTTATGACCACCAGCCTTGACAGAATCTATGACGTTCTGGACGAGGAGTCCGACGTCAAGATCTCGGATAACCCTATAAGACGTGAGATCGACGGCAACGTTTCAATCAAGGGTCTGAAGTTCGGTTACCGTCCGCACGAGGTGGTGCTTGACGGTGTTGATCTTGAGGTTAAAAAGGGTGAAATGATCGGTCTTGTCGGTGCTTCGGGCACGGGTAAATCGACCTTGATAAACCTTATTATGAGACTTTATGACGTCGATGAGGGAAAAATTGAAATTGACGGAATAAATATAAAAGAGTACGACCCTGCCGATTATCACCGCCAGATCGGTGTGGTTTTGCAGGAGACCTTCCTGTTTGCGGGTACCGTGTTGGACAACATCCGATTTGCCAATCCCGATGCAAAGTTGGAGGACGTTATCAAGGCGGCCAAGGTTGCCAATGCGCACGAGTTTATCTGTCGACTTCCCGACGGATATAATACCTATATCGGTGAAAAGGGTCACAATTTATCGGGCGGTGAAAAGCAGAGAATTGCCATTGCCCGTGCGGTGTTGGGCGACCCAAAGATACTTATTCTTGATGAAGCGACCTCGGCACTTGATACCGAAAGTGAGTATCAGATTCAGCAGGCTTTGGAGCGCTTGAGGCAGGGAAGAACGACCTTTGCCATCGCTCACCGCCTGTCGACTCTGAGGTGTGCCGACCGACTTGCGGTCATTGATGACCACAAAATCGCTGAACTCGGTTCACACAATGAACTGTTGGAAAGAAAAGGCATTTATCACGGTCTTGTTACGGCTCAGCTTGAAATGAGCGGTAAAAGATTGGAAGAATAAAACGACTAAATAATTTTAAAAGACCTTGGAACCGTCGGTTCCAAGGTCTTTTAATTCACCTATAACGTTGCCGTTTTTATCAATCGCATTTATTATATTCTTTTTCAAAGTATGCTTTGCTTTGTTCGTCTGCGGCCAGTTCCATACACTTTTTGAAGAATCCTTTGGGTTTTCTGACTGTGCCGAACTCATTGAGATATACTTCCTTTGAAAAAACCCACCGGTTTTTAGATATGATGTCTTTGTCTTTACTATACCCGCAAAGCCAAGCCACTACTTGTGACCATAAATTAAATTTATTTTCAAATGAACCTTGAGCATCGTCTTCAAACTCAAAGCAATCGAAATTGCTAACATAATTTAACAAGGGGTTTATTTCGACAGAAACAATTTCTTCCGGTTTCAGAATGGGTTCTATTGCTTGAGGCTCACCATCATCATCAATATAAAATGGTTTTGCTTGTATAGCTAAACCGTGAGCCACCATATCAGTTGGTCCAACGTATTCTAATGCGGGAACCTTGATTGCATCTACAAGATTGCTAAAATACGAGAATGGTAGTTTTGCATCCTTGTGAAATACGGAAGTGAAAACACCAAATGGATGTTGCGGATATTTTTCTTTATGCTCTTTTGTGATTGTTTCTTCAAGAATGTAGTTTTGAACAGTCATATATTCACTAAATGCTTTTAAGCCGTCTTCAGAGCCGAACCATTCCAAGTCTTTACCAACGGGATCTAACCTGGCTTTTTCCTCTTCTTCTCTTTCCTCTCTTTCATCTTCTTCCAATAGTCTTTTCTGCTCTTCTTCCTGTCTTCTTTTCTCTTCTTCTGACGTTTGAGTAGCCGCTTGAGTAGCCGCTTCTATTGCTTTGCCGACAATATTTGTGATTTTGTTAAAAATTCCCATAATGTTTCAACCTTTCTGATTGCATTTGTGTTTTTGTTTACTGTTTTTGATAAAGTTTTTTGAACAAATTTCCAAAATGATTTTTTCTTTTCACCCACTTTCGAGAATATTATCACGGAGCTTCAAAACAATTTAACCGATGAATGCTGTTTCGAATCTCTTTTCTGACTAAGTAAAGGTTATTATCTGGGCCTGTAACCGGCACAGTTATTGGCTGCTGCTGAGAACGAAATAGAGCAGTGCGCAACGTTGGCACAGGCTTGGCATCGGCGCTGTGTTGATGAACGTTGATCCCGTTCTTGGCTTATACGACGGTCGTCTTCGCGGCGTTGAGCTTCTCTGGCACGTTGGTCTTCACGGCGTTGAGCTTCTTTTTCGCGTTGTTCTTCGTCATAGCGACGCTGACGTTCAAAGTTTTCGCGTTGTCTCATTTCTTCTTTGTGACGTTGTTCTTCGTCGTAGCGGCGCTGACGTTCAAAGTTTTCGCGTTGCTGCATCTCCTCTTCATGGCGACGTTGTTCTTCTTTTGCACGTTGTTTTTCTTCGTAACGGCGTTGTTCTTCCTGTTCGCGCTGTAAATCAAGCTGTCTTTCGCGATATTCAATTTCCTCATACAAATTGATCGCTTCTTTAATACCGTCGGCTCGGCCGCTCTTGATAAGATCGATAATGGTATCAATAGCGTACAGATAGTTGTCAGCAATAAGGTCGTTTGCTTCTTTTAATTCTTGGCAGACAGGAGCAAGAAGCTCTTCTTCCATTTTTTTGACAGCCTCGAGGCGGTCTTCTTCCAATCGCTCTTCGATCTCTTCTTCCTCTTCACAGCTTTTAAGATATGCGCTTCTCCAGTTTTTGTATTTTGTCAAGAAATCTTCACGGGCAAAATTGTGAGCGGCTAATGCGTCTTCGTATTCCGATAACTGTTTTTTGTATTTATTATCGAGATCATCTCTGTATGCAGTATACTTCGCTCGGGCTTTTTCGTTTTCTCTTTTAACCTTATCTTTTTCGGCCTTTGTTTTAAGATTGAGTAATGCAAAAACTGCGGCTGCTATTACTGCGATTATGACTATTACGGGAATTGCTTCGGGGGAATCTTTGTAGTTGAAAGGTATCGCGAGAAAAAAGAAAGCGCTTATTGCGGCGGCAATTTTGGTGAAACAACCGGTTTTTTCGTCGCGTGAATATTGCTTTTCTTTGAATCCTTTGGGCTGCGGTTTGTTTGGCTTTTGGGGAGTAAAGAGTTTATCGAATGCACTGCCCATCATTACGACTGCGTTTTTGCTTGTATGGTCGATAGTTTCTTCTAAACGTTCACATCTGGCATCGTCAATATGTTTGCCGGGGAAATCGGGGACTTCGACCTCGCGTTCATAATTGTCCTCGGGTTCATAATTGTTGATTTGGTTTTTGATAGATAAAAGTTTTTGGTGCAGTTGAGATATCTTTTCGAGTTTCGATATCAGTTCTTGCTTAGATAATCCGTTGTCTTCGTTAAAACTCATAATTATGTTCCTTTCTTTTTTACCAAGGATCAGATTCCTTGGTTGTTTTTGACGATTTTGCGTACCCACTTTTCGGTGTAACCGTATTTAGTGGCAAGTTCACGGATATTGGTGCCGTTATACTCTTCTTTTATCTGGTCGAATATGTATTCGCGGCAGATGAGCTCGACGGGGAAGGTAACTTGAGTGCCTCGATATCGTTTGTGCAGTTGTACGGCGGCATCCACACCCAAGAGATTGGCAATTTCGGCATAGATACCGTTCAAATGCTCAGGTTTCAGTTTTTTTGAAGACACGTTCATTCTCATACCCCTCATACTCATAAATCCTTTTCTATTATAT
>JAGBXM010000092.1 GCA_017629275.1 Clostridia bacterium | reverse complement strand
TGCCGACGTTATGACAGCCGCCTTGGGCGGCAAGTGTGAGACCGCGGATGACAACGGCACACTTGCGCTGTCGCTCGACAACACAAGTCCTTTGTTTTTTGGTGTCGCTCCCCACATTATGGGTAATATCGAGGGCGACAGTAAGATTGTTCGCATTCCGCTCGGTTTCAGAATAAGCGCCAAGTCGGAGCGTTGCCCCATTGCCGCAATGGAAAACTCGCGCCACCGTCTCTATGCCATGCAGTTCCATCCCGAAAGCGCCGACACCTTTTCGGGTGCCGATATGCTCAACAACTTCCTTTTCAGAGTATGCGGCTTCAAGGCTGACTGGATAGTCAAGGACTACGCAGGTAAGGTCTTGAACGGACTCAAAGAAAAGTTAGGCAACAAGTCGGTGCTTTGCATCGTTGACGGCAGTATCCGTTCACAGGTCGCGGCGCTCATTGCCCACCACGCCGCCGAAACGCAGGTCACCTGCATTATGATAAACCACGGTCTTTACCGCAAGGACGAGGCCGAAAGCATTATCGGTCTTTTCAAGACGTTTTCCGACCTTGATTTCCGTGTGCTTGACATAAAGGACGACGTACTTGCCGCATTAAAGGGTGTTACCGACGAATCCGAAAAACAGGCGGCCGTCTGCAATACCGTTCAGACCCTGCTCGACAAAACTCTGGAAGAGCTCGGTCACGTCGACGTATTTTTAAGCGACCGTATCTATTGCGACTCGGTCAACGGTCAGCGTATCATTAAGGCCGACAAGGTCAATTGTGACAGTATTGTCGAGCCGTTGAACGTTTTGTTCCCAAACGAAGTCAACACGGTGGGTCTGACCCTTAATATGCCGCTTGAAATGGTCGAGCGCCCCGCACTTTTCGATTGGGGTCTCGCGCTTCGCATCAAGGGCGAGGTCAACGCCGAAACGGTCGAGGTGCTAAAGGAATGCGATGCCGTCATTTCGGACACCTGCAGCTCCGACACCGAGCGACTCGAGTGCGTTTTGTATCCGCAGCTGCCGTTTGCCGCCGAAGGCTACACTTTGACGGTGGCCGCCTCCCCCTCGTCCGACGTTACGGCAGGGGTCGCCGCAAG
Organism: Clostridia bacterium; assembly: GCA_017629275.1. Lineage (GTDB taxonomy): Bacteria > Bacillota > Clostridia > Oscillospirales > Acutalibacteraceae > UMGS172. The sequence continues at coordinate 15,553 of JAGBXM010000092.1, read as the reverse complement.
AAGAATTGCCGAAACCGTCCCCAAGGTCGGTAACGTATTTATCGACACAACCTACAGAAAATAACAAAAAGCGCCGAGAATTAAAAATTCTCGGCGCTTTTTTAGAAGATTTTAAACCTCTTTTTCCGCGATGCTTTGGGCGGTGTAAAGCTCGTAATAACGGCCTTTTTTGGCCAGAAGCTCGTCGTGTGTACCGAACTCTGCGATACCGCCGTCGGCAATAAACATTATGCAGTCACAGTTTTGAATGGTCGACAGACGGTGAGCAACGATGAAGCTTGTTCGTCCCTCCATCAGCTTATCGACTGCCAACTGTAAAACCTGCTCGGTCTTGGCATCAACACTTGACGTTGCCTCATCAAGCACCAAAATTCTCGGGTCTCTGACGAGGGTTCTCGCCAAGGATATCAACTGCTTCTGACCCTGCGACAGACCGCTGCCCCTTTCGCGCACGACCGTTTTGTAGCCCTTATCCATTTCCATAATAAAATCGTGGGCGCAGACCGCCTTGGCCGCGGCAATTATCTCTTCCTCGGTAGCTGTGAGGTTGCCGTAGCGAATGTTATCCTCAACGGTGCCCGAGAATATGAATGGATCCTGCAGCATTATACCCATCTGACCGCGCAACGACGCCAACGTCACGTCGCTGACCTCGTAGCCGTCTATGGTGACCGAACCGCCGTCAACGTCATAAAAACGGCTGATAAGATTGACGATGGTCGACTTACCTGCTCCCGTCGGGCCGACAAGCGCTATCGACTGACCCGCTTTAGCCTTAAATGAAACGTCCTTTAGCACCTTGACGGTCGGGTCGTAACCAAAGGCAACGTTTTTGAATTCAACCTCACCCTTGATTTCGGGCAGTTCTACGGCATCGGGTTTATCGTCTATATCAATGGGGGTGTCCATAGTCTCGAAAATTCTTTCAAGATAGGCCATTGTCGTGATAAGCGTGTTATATATCGTCGTCAGGCTGGATATCGGCGCCCAGAAGCGTGAGGCGTAGCTCGCCATGGCGATAACCATACCGACGGGCGCACTTTTGGGTCCCAACAGAAAGAACGCAAAGATATAAACACCCATCTGTGACAGATGTGTTATGGCCGCCGTAGCCTGAATAACGATGGTGGATATCTTTATGGTATGTATCCACGCATTGGAGCGTTCGCGGGTAAGACGGCGGTGAATCTCCTGATTCTTTTCCTCGCGGTCGAAAAGCTCGGTAACCTTGACACCCTCGATGTTCTCACAGGTATAGGCCGTAAGATTAGAGCCTTTGTTGGAGTTGACCTGATAGGCACGTCGCTGAATGGGTTTTAAAAAATACAATAAAACCAACAGTATCGGCACACCGATCAGCACGGGGAAGGTCATTTCAACGCTTGTGGTCAACATAAAGATAAGGATAATCACAATATTGATAATATCGATAACCGCGTTGACAAGACCGCCCGACAAAAGGTCGGAAACGGCCGAAACGTAGCTCGTGACCCTGACAAGTATTTTGCCCTGCGGACGGGAATCGTAATAGGCAAACGGTAATTTTTGCAGATGATGGAACAGATCGCGGCGAATGTCGACAACGATTGCTTGACCGACCTTGGCAACGATAATAACACGGAACGCCGTAAGCACGGCCGACGCCACGATGCAGGCAAGATAAAGACCTGCCAACGTCCAGAAATATTTCATTTCGCCGTAGTGGGCACCGCCCTCGGTCATACCTTGGTCGATAGCGGCACTGATTATCTGCGGTCCGAAAAGCGTAACGACCGAAGCCGCCAAAGCCAGAATCAACGCCAACAACAGTTTCCAGACGTACTTTTTAACGTAAACAAGACTTCGTTTAAGATGCGAAAAATCAAACTCTTTTTCGAGCGTTTCGTCGACACCGTAGGTGTTGCGCTCAATTTTTTTACCATTTTTAAGCTCAGCCATTATTCGTTGCCTCCCTTCTCTTCAGGGATCTGTGGCAAATCGGGAATGTTCTGCAGTTTGCAAATCTCCCGATAATATCCGGGTCTGCGGACGAGTTCGTCGTGGGTGCCGATCTCGACCTTTCCGTTATTAAGAATAAATATGCGGTCGGCACGGCGCACCGACGAAATACGTTGTGCAACGATTATCTTGGTGCAGTCGAAGTCGAGTTTTTCAAGTTCGTCCTGAATATGCTTTTCGGTCTCCATATCGACGGCCGAGGTGGTATCGTCAAGCACTAAGATGGGCGGCTGTACCGCCAAGGCACGGGCCAAAGATATTCTCTGCCTCTGACCGCCCGACAGTCCGACACCGCGTTCACCGACCACCGTATCGTACTGCTCATCCATCTTCTTGATAAAGCCGTCGGCGTCGGCAACCTTGGAATAGGTTTCCATTTTATTTGTCTCTATATCGGGATTTCCGTAAGAAATATTACCCTTAATGGTATCCGAGAACAGAAAAACGTCCTGCATGGCAACACCGATGGAGCTGTGAAGCTTTGAGAGCTTCCACATATGTACGTCGACCCCGTCAACGTAAATGTGACCCGAATCGGGCTCATACATACGGGCGAGCAGGTTGATAAGCGAGGTCTTGCCCGAACCCGTCGGCCCCATAATGGCCACCGTCTCGTTGGGAGCAATCTCAAAGCTTATATTCTCAAATATCTTCTTATCGCCGAACGAGAATGAGACCTTGTCAAACTTAATGGCTCCCTTGATACGCTCTTTTGTGTCGTAACAATCGTTTCGGTCACCGATAAGCGGTTCGTCGTAGTAAATTTCCATAACCTTATCGGCCGAAGCAAAGAACTGCTGTAAACTGTTGGCAGTGTTGGCAACCGTCTGCAACGGTGTCGACAGCATATAGCGCATACTCGAAAAAGCCGCCAACTCACCCAGTGTCAACTGCCATATTCCCGTCATATCACGGGTCGATATTACAAAATAACCGCCGACTATGATAAGAATAACACCCAAAACATCGGTTATAAAGGTAATAACTCTCGAGAAAAGCTGATGCCTTACGGCAATGTGAACACTGTAATCGGCATAGCCTTCACAGCTTTTTTCAAAGCGCTCTTCTTCATACTGTTCACGCGAGAAGGCCTTGACAACGCGGTTACCCGAAATATTCTCCTGTGCAACGGTGTTGATCTGGGCCGAGAGATTACGCAACTGCACGTGCTTCGGACGGATATACTTTGAATACCTCAGAGTCAGAATCACTATCAACGGACAGATGACCGCCATTGCGACGGTAAGACCGACGTGCATGGTCGACAGCAACACAATTGCACTCACAAACAGCACGACGGCATCCAAAGCTTCCTTCGCAACACCTGCAATAACGTGACGGATATAGTTTAAGTCACCCGTAGCTCTCGTTATGATGTCACCGGTGCGATTACGGTCAAAAAAATCCGGATCCTGCGTCACAAGCTTGGCAAACAGACTTCGCTCAATGGTGACCAGAACCTTTTGGGAGGCGATCTCCAAAAAACAGACCATCACGTAACGCGTGAACAATCGCACCAGCATAACGCCGATGATAACCGCCATGATCCTTATGAATAAAACAGTTAAATCCTCGCCCTGCCCATTCCAGACGCGGTCGATTATGACCTGCGTCAGCTTCGGCGTGACGACCTGCGCGGCGGTTACGAAAACACCCAAAATCATAGCAATGAAAAAGTATCTTCTCTTGCCCGCCATGTTTTTCCATACCCATTTTAACTGAAGCATGTTATGCACCTCTTTTTGTGACCGGAACCCGGTGAAGGTGGTTTGTAAGATTTTCCTCGAACAAATATATCGTTTGTTCGCTTTCATTATAATGGTAGTTGAATGTTGAAATTGTACTAAAAGTGCAATTTCAACACCAAATCAAAGATTTGGCAACAACCATTGCAATGATTAGAAAAGCAATTAAATTTCACGAAATTTGATTGCTTAAAAGCTGATTTATCAGCTTTTGCGGAAACGCAAAGCGTTTCCACGTTCTATAATCATTATAACCCTTTTGCCAAAAAAGTACAGTTTTTGAACCGAAAAAGTTCAACAAATTTAAAGTGAAAAATTGGTGACATCTTACAATAATTTCTATGATTTAACCGAACTTTGCAGTCGTCGGTTGATTTTTAAATTTTAGGTTGGTATAATACCCGTTTATTTTAAAAAACTAATGTTATGAAAACTCAGTCAAAAGAAAAAATTTCAGTATTTTGGGGCGGTCTTTTAACGGGCGCCGTAAACGGACTTTTAGGTGCAGGCGGCGGTATGTTGGCCGTCCCCATTTTAAAAAAACAAGGCTTGAAAACCAAACAGGCACACGCCTCTTCGGTGGCGGTCATCCTGCCTTTGTCGGCATTTTCGGCGGCAATGTATCTTATCAACGGCAAGGTCGGATTTTCTGATGCTTATGCCTTTATGCCGTGGGGACTTTTGGGTGCCGCAGTCGGCACGTTTTTGCTTAAAAAACTTTCAAACAAGTGGTTGACTGCCACTTTTTCGGCGTTGATGGTGTGGGCAGGTATAAGACTTTGGATGAAATAATTATAAGGCGGTGACGTTTTGAATTGGGCGGTAATTTTGTCGGGATTTTTGTCAGGTCTTATCGGCGCAATGGGGCTTGGCGGCGGCGGAGTTCTGTTGATATATCTCACGGTTTTTGCCAATACGGAGCAAATGGCGGCGCAAGGAGTTAACCTGCTCTTTTTTCTGCCCATCGGTCTCCTTTCGGTTATTATCTATTCAATAAAACGGCAGATTGTGTGGAAAACCGTTCTCAAAATGTGGCTGGGCGGTCTTGTGGGCGTTGCGGCAGGGTTTTTGTTGGCCAAAACGCTTGACACCTATTATTTGTCCAAGATTTTCGCCTCTTTTTTAGTAATTTTCGGCACCGTCGGGTTTATTAAAGCCATAAAACAAAAACGGCAGGGATAAATCCTGCCGTTTTTGTTTCATAATATTATCCTTTCTTTTGACATTCTGTGAATGTCATTATTATTTGTATTTTAGCATAAACTTTACTTGTTGACAAGCACTAAATGTCAATCGTAAAGGAGTATGCTATGTTTACAAATAAATCGTCGGACGGTCTCAACAATATTTGCGGTAAGAAAATTGCCGAACTTCGCGTGGCGGTGGGTCTTTCGCAACGTCAATTAGCCGATAAAATGCAGTTGGTCGGTCTTGATATTGACAAAAATGCGATTCAACGTATCGAATGCGGCAAACGTTTTGTCACCGATATTGAAATCGTCGCATTTTGCAAAGCCTTTGATGTAACGTTTGAACAATTATTAAAAATCATATAACGGCGAACACAACGTAACGCCCCTACGACGGATAAATTTGCATCTTGTAGGGGTCGGCGCCTCGACGTCCCGAAAGCGGATTTTAGCGGACCGCCGAGGACGTCGGTCCCCACAACGGTGAATTCACATTTTGTAGGGGAGCGCCTCTGTGCGCTCCCGAAACAACCCATCCATTGTCACCGTGGTTACTGACTACTCATCCGTCACACCTATGGTGTGCCACCTTCCCTCACAAGGGAAGGCTAACGGGCGACCGATGGTCGCCCCTGCGACAGGTCGGCTTACATTTCGTAGGGAAGGCATTTATGCCTTCCTTTTTCGGCAGGGATAAATCCCTGGCCTACAATGGTATTTTAAGGAAATTCGACGTCCCGCGAACCTTCCCTTATAAGGAACGGCTGCCGGGTGACCGATCCCTGCCGTACAAAACGTTTCCGACAAAAACCCCCGCGGGGTGAAGCACTTGTTTCACCCCGCGGGGGTTTGGTTTTACACTATGTGAACGACACCAAACTCAAACGGTCTCGTGTCACTTACCGTCGCCGTCGTCCGTGCCGTCAATATCGGGGATATCCTCCAACGTCGGAATATCGTCCAGCGTGGGGATGTTGTCCTCCCCCGCTGTTTTCGGCTTTTCGTCGGTCGGTCTTTCGATTTTGGGCAGATGTCCCGTGTTAAAATCAATAACCGCGGTATCATCTATCTTGAATCCGCCGTCGAACCCCTGATAGGCCTTGATATTGCTGTGATCTATCTCATCGAGCAAATGCTCGTTTTCAGGATGCTCGGCAGCGTGGTTAGCCACTTCGTAAAGCTTTATGCGACGCTTTATCTCCTCACCCTCGGGGTATTCAGGCTCGGGTGCGGGACGGTAACTTCTCTTTATCTTAACGATGCCGAGATAGACCGCCAACACGACCACCGTCATAATGCTTATAACGAGTCCCGTCAGGAAACCGGGCGGCTCAAACTCAAAGACGATTTCGGCCACACCCTGAGGAACGGCCACTGCCATAAAGCCTTCATTTACGCGGAATATCTCGGTCTGAATGCCGTTGACCTTGGCTGTCCAGCCTTCGTGATACGGCACCGAGAAGAACACAAGATTATCGCGGTCCATCGAAATATGGGCGGAAAAACCCTTGTTGCTCGTCTTGAAAACGTCGGGCGAGACCTTACGGCGCGCCTCGCTGTCTTTACTTATACCCTCATCGTTAAAGAGCAACGGCTTTATTCCCGTCGAGGTCTCGTCAATAGAGTATTCCGTGTGAATATCTTTGAGATACCTTTCAATTTTGGGTATATCCTTATCCTCGACCAACAAAGCCTTGAGCATCATATTAACGCGGCGCTCGTCGGAATAACGAACCACCGTTTTATGGTCCATATAATAATCGTAGGTAAAGCCTATGGGAATATAATTCTCGTTTTTATAAATGAGATAACCGCCCTCGTCACTGTGGAAGGTATAGTTGGGCATTACGGTCTGACCGTCGGAATCAACAAACTCTTTGGAATTGTCGATGTGCGGGTCAAGCACGTACTTGACCGACAAAAACGGTCTTAGTGCCTCATATTTCACCTCGGGCCGACTTGCGACCGAACGGTTGAAGCCAATAAAATGATAGAAATCGGTAATACTTGCAGGAACTATCGAATGGAAAAAGTTCATAGACGACAGTCCGAGATATAGTCCCGTATTATCTACGCCGTCATAAACGTCAACACGTGAAAAGCCGTCCTTTTCATCCTCGATAGAGACCTTGCCCTCGATAAGTGCGTCGGTCATAACCGAATCCATTTCGTAAGAATGCGACTGACCGCAGGAAATGAAGAACGAGCAATAAAGCACCGAAATAACGCAGATAAGCGCAATTATGGGGCGGAAAACTGCACTCTTTTTCTCTTTTATCAACGGAATGAGCAGTTTTACGATAATGCACGAGCCCAAAGAAATGGCCACCGTCAACCAGAAGCGAAGGTCATAGGTGTCACCCTCGACCGTCACCGACGGGTCAAACAGCTTCTTTACCGACTGATAAACATACTTGAACGGATTGGTCGCGGCATCGGTATAAAGTCCCCACTGGGTAATTTTTCCCGTATCGTTGTTTATAGTCGGCATAAAGCCGATAACCACCGTAAAGGCAAGTGTAATAAAGAAATTCCAACGCCAGGCAGAGTTCCAATCGACCTCGGTATCCTCCAACGAGACCGCCGTAACGAGGCTCATCAGCAATATCGGCATAAAGAACCAACGGGCATAATAGGCCGTATTGAACATCGAAAATGCCGCATTAAGACCCGGAATAAGCGCCATAACGATACAGACCGCCAAGGTGCGGCGTACCCAATGGCCCTTTTTCTGCGACTGCAGCCAGGCAATTGTACCCGTCATACCGAAAAGCGGCAACCAGCCGCCCAAAGACGACCACTTGACGTCGGCGCCGGGGAAGAAAACGGGGCGCGCAGGCAGGTCGGGCGGGAAGAAGAAGCACTCGATAACGTTTAAGAATATCTGCTCCTTGCCGTACATAACGGCGCCCCAACCACTCATAAGGCTTGAAAGTCGGTCGTTTTGCAGTACCTCGATAACGGTCGGCAACAGTATCGCCGCCGAAAGCGTAACACCCAAAACGCACTCGAAAAGCATAAGCAAAAATTCAATGAAATTAAATTTAAAGCTTTTAGAGAACATTCTTATAAACCAATAAATTATTACGAAAACAACCATTCCGTAGAAGAAGAAATAGTTGGTGAGCACCGCAAAACAAACGGCAAGGCTCAAAACGCCGCGCTTTTTCTCCGACATAAACTTTTCCAAAGCCAAAAGCAACAACGGAAAAGCGATAATGGCTTCGTGGAAATGGTTAAAGAAGATGTTATAGCAGGAAAATCCGCTGAAGGCATACAAAAGTCCGCCAATCATTCCCGACTCGGGACGCGCCGTGAAATGACGGATATACAAATAGCCCGTAAGAGCGGCACAGGCAAACTTTAAAATGAGCAACGGTCCCATAAAATACGGCACCCAGGCGTTAGGGAACGGTACGGTCAACCAGAAAAACGGACTGCCCAACAGATAAAAACTGTAAGAACCGATAAAGTTGGCGCCGAGATCGGTCTGCCAATCCCACCCCGCAAGACCGCCCGAGCGTATCATCTCGTGGCAGTGCTGATAAAACGGAATCTGCTGAACGTTAAAGTCGCCGAAAAATATAAAATATCCTTTACCCGACACGATAAAGGGCACAAAAAACGCAGCAGCCGTGACCAACCCCAAAAGGAAGGTCATCAGCCGCAGTTCTTTTCTTTTTACCAATGTTTTATCTTCAGTTTTGGTGAACATTTACGTCTCCTTCATTTCACCTGAAATTACAATTTTACCCTTGCCGTAAAGCTTTGACGATCGCCAACGGCACCCGAAACGGCAAAACCGCCGTCAAGGTTTGCCACCGACAGTTCCAACGTCTCATTCGGCAAGACCTCATTGACAAAATTTATCTCAAAGCCTTTAACATTGTCTTTTAACGCGTCAATCGGCAAACAATCAAAGACCATATCGGCATAAACGGTGTTATTGACGTGGCCGTTGTAGTCGATATCCGAAAACCTCACATCGCGCAAAACGGTACCGTCGACCGTTTGCGGCAGGGCAATTTTTTCGGGATAATCGGCCGAATTTTCGAGTTCGTCATTATAGAGGAAATCATCATACCCCAAAATAGCAGTGGGTCTGACTATTCTGCGGGTGTTAAGGTCAAGTGTCGTGACCTCGGCCTTAGCCGAGGTCAGAACGTTGCCATTCTTATCAAATAGTACGTAGTTTCGGGTAAATCGGACACCGCGAAGCTCACTGCACCAGGTTCTGACGGTTATCCTTTCCTCCGAGTGAGGCAAACGGTTTATATTGATGTTCATTTTGGTGAAAATAAACGACAGATTCTGTTCCCGTCTCATACCCTCGGTGGTGGTGCCGAATATATTAAGATGGCGCTCTCCGATCTCCTGCTGATATTTCATTAAGGAGGAAACCTTCAATCGGTCGAACATATCAACCTCAAAGCTTGTGACCGTCACGTCCCATTCGTAGGCAGTCTTGTTTAATATTTCACCCATTGATTATTTCTTGACGATTTTTTCCATACCGCCCATATAAGGACGAAGTGCTTCGGGTATACGTACGCTGCCATCCTCCTGCAGATTGTTCTCAAGGAAAGCAATCAACATTCTGGGCGGTGCAACAACGGTGTTGTTAAGGGTGTGTGCAAGGTAATTGCCGTTCTTACCCTTAACGCGGATCTTCAAGCGACGTGCCTGAGCATCGGTCAGGTTCGAGCAGGAACCGACCTCGAAATACTTCTTCTGTCTGGGCGACCAGGCTTCAACGTCGACCGACTTGACCTTAAGATCAGCCAAGTCACCCGAGCAGCACTCAAGGGTACGGACGGGAATATCCAAAGAACGGAACAGGTCAACGGTGTTCTGCCAAAGCTTCTCAAACCACATTTTGGATTCTTCGGGCTTACAAACAACGATCATTTCCTGCTTTTCAAACTGATGGATACGGTAAACACCGCGCTCCTCAATACCGTGAGCGCCCTTTTCTTTTCTGAAGCAGGGAGAATAGCTGGTCAATGTGTAGGGAAGCTTCTCTTCGGGAGTGATGGTGTCGATAAACTTACCGATCATACTGTGCTCGGAGGTTCCGATAAGATAAAGGTCCTCGCCCTCGATCTTATACATCATAGCATCCATTTCGGCAAAGCTCATAACACCGGTAACAACGTTGGAACGAATCATAAAGGGCGGTACACAGTAGGTGAATCCGCGGTCGATCATAAAGTCACGTGCATAGGAAATAACGGCCGAATGCAAACGTGCAATATCGCCTAAAAGATAATAGAAACCGTTACCTGCAACCTTACGTGCACTGTCAAGGTCGATACCCTCAAACTTCTCCATAATTTCGGTATGGTAGGGAATCTCAAACTCAGGCACTACGGGCTCACCGTAACGCTGAACCTCGACGTTTTCAGAGTCGTCCTTACCGATGGGAACACTGTCGTCAATGATGTTAGGAATAGTCATCATAACGGTGGTGAGCTTCTCGTCAAGCTCAGCCTCGAGACCCTCAAGCTCGGTCAAACGGGCGGCAAACTCGCCGACCTTTTTCTTAGCGGCCTCGGCATCGTCCTTCTGACCCTTGGCCATAAACATACCGATCTGCTTGGAAATAGCGTTACGCTCGGCACGAAGACTATCAGCCTCCCCCTGAGCGGCTCTCTTTTTGGCATCAAGCTCAATGGCCTCGTCTACGAGCGGCAATTTCTGATCCTGAAATTTCTTCTTGATGTTTTCTCTTACGATTTCGGGGTTTTCTCTTAAAAATTTAATATCCAGCATTTTTATTCTCCATTCTGCTAATACACTATATTATGTAGTTTGATTATATATAAAACACTATATATTGTGCTTTACTTATCGCCTGCAAGCTTCTTGGCAATATCGAAAAGGTCTTCCTCATTGAAAAACTCAATCTGCAGGGTGCCGCTTTTTCCGTTGCCCGAAATTTTGACCTTACGGCCTATCTGTTCGGCCAAAGCCGCCTCGGTCTCAACGTATAATTTATTCTTTATACGCGGTTTTTTCATTGTGATGCCGGGGGTCTGTTGCTTTGAAATGCGCTCGATCTCGCGAACCGAAGCACCCGACCGTGCCAACTCAAAAGCCTCGCGGCGCAGCTCACTGTCGGGAATGCTCAAAAGCGCCCTTGCGTGACCCGCCGAGATTTCACCCTTCTGCAAGGCGTCCGACTCATAGTCCTTCAATGCCAACAGTCGCAAAGCGTTGGCCACCGCCGAACGCGATTTGCCAACCCTTGTTGACACCTGTTCCTGGGTCATCGAGAAGGTGTCCATCAGCGTTTTGTAGCCCTGCGCCTCTTCAATGGGATTCAGGTCTTCACGCTGAAGGTTTTCGATGAGCGCCAACTCCATCGCTTCGTTGTCGGTCATATCCTTTATCACAACGGGAACCTTTTCAAGTCCCGCGAGACGGGAAGCTCTCCAACGGCGCTCACCTGCAACGATACTGTAACTGCCGTCATCCATCGGACGGACGAGTATCGGCTGAATGAGTCCGTGTTTTGAGATACTGTCGGCAAGCTCGCGTAGTGCCGCATCATCAAACACCTTTCGGGGCTGATCGCGATTGGGAACAAGCTGTGACAGTCTTAATTCTGCATTCGGCGTGGATTCGACCGTGTTATCGGTAAACAGTGAGTCAAAACCGCGGCCGAGACCGCCTTTTTTTGTGGCCATATCCTCTCTCCTTTTACATTATATATAATATATCATTTCTTTTTATTGCGCTTCAAAAACTCCTTGGATAGGTCGTTGTAAGCGACACAGCCCTTGCACTTGGCATCGTAATACTGAATGGGACAACCGAAGCTCGGTGCCTCCGAAAGCCTTACACCGCGCGGAATTGTGGTACGGTAAAGCTCCTTCGCGAAGTATTTTTTTATTTCCCCTACCACCTGCTGTGTCAGATTAAGTCGGCCGTCGAACATAGTGAGCAGAACGCCCTCAAGTTCAAGCTCGGGGTTAAAGCCTAATTTTATCTGACGGACGGTGTTTATCAACTGCGAAAGACCCTCCAAAGCGTAATATTCGCACTGCAACGGCACGAAAAACGTATCGGACGCGGTCAACGCATTGATGGTGATAAGTCCCAGAGACGGCGGACAATCTATGAATATGTAATCAAAATCATCCTTTATAAGGCTTAATGCCGTTTTTAACTGACCTTCGCGTTTGGGAATAGAAATCAGTTCAACCTCGGCACCCGCAAGGTCAATATTGGCAGGAATTATCGAAACGTTTTTAAATTTGGTGGGTATAACGGCATCTTTTGCGTGGGCGCCCGTGACCAAGAGGTCGTAGCTCGAGGTTTTGATGTCGCGCTTGTTGATACCGTAACCGCTGGTCGTGTTGCCCTGTGGATCGGCATCTATCAGCAACACACGTTTGCCGAGAATACCCACTCCTGCGGCCAAATTCACGGCCGTGGTGGTCTTACCGACGCCACCCTTCTGATTGATTATGGCTATTATCTTGCCCAATTTATTTCCTCCGATAGCCGCCGAAAACTCGGCGGAATGTGGTTTTTAATATTTTCTCTATAAGTATATACATTATAGTAAATAAAAACTATTTTGTAAAGAGGAAAAGACAAATTTAATAATTTGTTTCACGTGAAACACACCGCCATAATGTTTCGCAAAAGCTAAACCCCCTGTCATTCCGAGGAGCAAGGCGACGAGGAATCTTTACTTTAAGATAAGATTCCTCACATTCGTTCGGAATGACAGATATAAACCGAAATTTGTTTCACGTGAAACAATGTCACTTCATTCTCGGTTTTGAAACCAAAGAAGCCAACCAACCAAAGAAAATGGCGGCGGTGATTCCCCCTGCCGTTGCGGTCAATCCGCCCATCAAGGCCCCCAAAAGACCGTACTCCTTGACCGCCTTTTCAACGCCTTTGGCAAGCGTATACCCAAACCCCGTCAACGGCACCGAAGCACCCGCACCACCGAAGTCGGCCAACGGCTCGTAAATACCGATGGCGGTCAGAAAAACACCCGCCACAACATAGGTCACCAAAATTCTTGCGGGAGTCAGTTTGGTACGGTCGATGAGCACCTGACCGATGGCGCAAATAACACCACCCACCAAAAAAGCCTTTAAGCAATCCATTACAATATCCATAAAACACCTCAATGTTGTTTGTTGCGAATGGTCGTTCTTACAAACATTCGCGCAAAATTTCTGGGGCTAAAGGGTATTACCGGGCTCAAATAACCGCGTCCGCTGAAGGTCTTGGAGCACGCGGCAAGTAGAATTATAGCCGCAAGACCGCCGAAAAATCCCCAAAAAGCGAACAATTCGGATAGTATGAGCAGAAAAATTCTCGAAAACTTCATCGCATAACCCATTTCAAAGCTTGGTTGAGCAAATGAAGCAATGGCGACAAAGGCCATATACATTATGGTTTCGGGAACGAACCAATCGGCCTCAACGGCAAACTCGCCCAGAATAAGACCGCCGATAATTCCCAACGACGACGACAGTGTATTCGGTGTATTGAGCGATGCAAGACGCAGTCCGTCAACCACAAGTTCAAGTAGCAGGAATTGAAAAAATATCGATATAGAATACTCGTCGTCGGTGTTGATAAAGCTTAACCATTCGGGCAAAAATCGCGGTTCATTCATCACGATCAGCACCAACGGGGTCATTATAACGGTCAGAACCGACACAAATGCCCTGATTATTCTGACGTAGGTGCCGGTCAACGGCGGAAAATAATAATCGTCGGTTTCCTTCATAAAATCGGCTATGGAGTTCGGGAATATCATAACGGCAGGCGAATTGTCCATTATAAGCACGATTTTACCCTCTAATATACAGGCCGAAGCAAAATCGGGGCGCTCGGTGAACCGCACCTTGGGAAAAGGATTGAAAAACGCCGACGGCACAAGCAGTTCCGACAAAGCCTGCGAGGTCATTGAAATACCCGATATATTTATATTTTTTAACTTCTTACGCAGTTTTTCCACCGTTTTGGAGTCGACCTTGCCATCCATATATCCGATAGCAACGTCGACCTTGGACGAAGTACCGACCTGCAAATGCTCAAAACGAAGCTTGGGGTCACGTATGCGGCGGCGGACAAGTGCCGTGTTGAAAATCAAGGTTTCAACAAAGCCGTCGCGCGACCCACGTAACGATCGGTCTTTATCGGGTTCGTCGATAGAACGCACGGGATATGTGCGTATATCGACAAGTAACACGTCATTTATACCGTCAATAAGCAGTGCCGTCTGCCCTGCCAAAACCGCCGTTACCACCGTTTCAAGGTCGTTGGAATAACCGACCTCTACGTACGGCATTTTAATAAGCGAAAACTCGTGCATCGTTTTAACGTGCTTTAACTCTTTCGGCTCGATTTTATATAAAAACTCAAATATCTTCTCAAAAACATCATCCTTGATAAAGGCATCCATAAAGAAAAGCGAGGCGTTGCGCTCGGCAACGATAAGATCGCGCCTTAAAACGTCGAAATTTATATCGGTAGCAAGAACCCGTGACAGTTCCCTTTTATCGGTTTTAAAATCACCCGTCATAAAATTTTCCTTTCAAAAAGTCGTGTCCCATTATGTTTTGAGTATATCCCGCAGACCTTGAATTATACTTAAGGACTTCAATTATATTTTTGTCGGGTTCCTCATAAAATCAAAAAAGGACTGATTTTATGAAAATACGTTTATTTATCAAAAACACCGTTATTTTAGTGGCAACTTCATTGATTCTGCGAACAGTCGGTGTTCTTTTCAGGATATGGTTAGCCGACCGCATCGGTTCGGAGGGTGTGGGGCTTTATCAACTAATTTTTTCGGTCTATATATTAGCCGCCACCTTTGCTTCTTCGGGCGTTTCAACCGCCGTAACAAGACTGGTTTCCGAAAATGAAAACAAGGGCAGAACGGCGGTCAAAAAAATAATGAAAACCGCCGTCACCATAACGCTTATTGCGGCGTCCGCTTCGACCGCCGCCGTGTACTTCGGTGCCGAGGTAATAGCTGAGTTTCTGTTAAAAGACCTGCGCGCGGTGCCGTCGCTTAAAATATTAAGCTTTTCCCTGCCCTTTATGGGCCTTTCGTCGTGTATGAGAGGGTATTTCATTGCACGTCGGAAAACGCTGCAGCCCTCCCTCGTTCAGCTGCTCGAACAGACCGTCAGAATCGTCACGGTGGCGACCTTGATAACCCTGACGGCCGACAAGGGACTGATCTATTCTGCCGCGGCGGTGCTTTTGGGTGACACGGTGGCCGAAACGGTCTCGTTTTTGATAAATTTCACACTTTACAAGCTCGACGTAAAACGGCTTGGAATCGGGCAAACGATAGGGAATGTAACCCGAAAAATACTGCACGTAGCACTACCGATAAGCGGTTCGGGGTACCTGTCGTCAGCCCTGCACACCGCCGAAAATCTGTTGATTCCACGGCGTTTGTCCTTGTTTTACGGCAACCGCACACGAGGACTCGAGCTTTTCGGCGCAGTACGGGGAATGGCACTGCCGATACTGTTCTTCCCTGCTTCATTCCTGACCTCACTTGCCACAATGCTTATCCCCGAGGTCTCGTCGGCGGCAGGACAGGGAAACGACCTCAGAATAAGGGCA
>JAGBXM010000091.1 GCA_017629275.1 Clostridia bacterium | reverse complement strand
TTTTGGGGCACTTGGACCTTGTGGTTCAATCTGAACACCAATGATTATTACAACCGTTTTCTTGATGCTTACGGCCGTGATAAAGTTGATACCGAAATTTTAAAAACCGTTGCCGCTGCAGAGGTTTTTGGATGATAAAGAAAGGTTGATAATTATGCAGTGTGAGAAACTTTTTAACAAAATTGATGAGTTATATGAACAATATCTTGATGTTTGGGAAACGGTTTGCAATATGGAAAGCCCCACAATGGACAAGGAGCGTGTTGATGCTGTCGGTCGGTACTATATTGATATTGCCGAGAAAAAGGGCTGGAAGGTTGAGGTTTTTGAAAGCGTTACGGGTAACGTTGTCTGCCTTACCATGAATCCCGATACCAAAAAGGAACCCATCTCTTTATCAGCACATATCGACACGGTGCATCCCGTAGGTTCGTTCGGAAGTCCTGCAGTAAAGCGTGACAATGAAAAGATATACGGTCCCGGTGTTTGCGATTGCAAGGGAGGACTTGTTTCGGCACTTTATGCAATGGATGCACTTCAGCAAATAGGCTTTTGTGACCGTCCCGTTATGTTCCTCTTGCAGAGTGATGAGGAGGCGGGAAGCCGACCTATCAACAAGCCCACCATCAACTATATTTGCGAAAAAGCCAAAGGCTCGATTGCGTTCTTTAACCTTGAGGGTGCCGATAAGGCGTCAGCCTGCGTTCAGCGTAAGGGCATCGCAACCTATATTGTGAAAATTCACGGAGTTGAGGCTCATTCTTCGCTTTGTGCCAAAAGTGGAGCAAGCGCCATTGCCGAAGCCGCACATAAAATACTTGACCTTGAAAATTTCAAGGATCACGACGGCATAACCTGCACCTGCGGTGTTATTTCGGGCGGCACGACCCATAATACAGTCCCGGGCTACTGTGAGTTTAAAGCAAATTTCCGCTTTGTCGACAACAAGCAGTATGATGAAATTGCAGAATATATGTCCAAGCTTGCCGAAAAAGTATATATTGAGGGTTGTAAGACCGAGGTCGAACTTTTTGGCAACCGTCCTGCAATGGAACTTGCTGAACGCAACCTTAAATTGCTTGAAACAATTAATAAGATATACGAAGAAAACGGACTACAAGTGCTCCCTGCCGTTAAAAAGGTGGGCGGTGCCGATTCTGCACAAGTGAGCTCTGCAGGCATTCCTTGTCTTGATAACCTTGGTGTTATCGGTGGAAACGCTCATTCTCCCCATGAATATGCATACTTAGAGTCATTGAAAAAATCCGCAAAATATCTTGCCTCAGCAATATTCTGTATGTAAGGGTGATTTTATGAAAAAGCATAAAGCATTAAAAATTATCGGAATAGTTCTTGCTGCAATAATTCTTTTCTTTGTTGTTATAAATGTTATTCCACCAAGAAAGAATGTTGAAAGCAATCCGTTTGTTGTGAGAGAGGGTAACCTGCCTATGATAGCAGCTCACCGCGGCGGCGGTTTAAATAACCCTGAAAATACAATGCTTGCTTTCCGTGAGGCTGTCGGCACAATCGGTGTTGATATTATCGAAAGCGACCTTTATCTTACCAAGGACGGCTACCTTGTGTATAACCACGACGATTATATCGACGAAACCTGCAATGTTAATGGTGATATCTCTTTTGAAGAAGTCAAGGCTCTTTGTGAGGATGAAACCAAGCGCCATTACATTGCTGATATGACCTTGGCCGAGCTTGAGCAGTATAATTTTGGCTACTATTTTAAGGACAAAAACGGCAACCGTATTTATAAGGATGTAGAGGATGTAGAAGCCGCAGGTCTGCAGATAGCCACTGTTGAGAAGCTTTTTAGTGAGTTTTATGCGTCAAATCCCGATCTGAAGTTTATTGTTGAAATTAAAAACGATGGCGAAAAGGGTTATAAGGCTTGTGATATACTGTATAACACTTTGAAAGAATATCCCGAGTATATGGACCAAATCGTTATCGGAACATTTCACGACGAGATTGAGACCGAACTCAAAACCAAATATCCCGATTTACTGCGTGGCGCTCCGACTGGTACTGCGGCAAAGTTTATTCTTACTCAGTTTTTGGGCGTAAATATCTTTGATAACGGCGATTTTGATTGCTTGCAAATTCCAACAAGCTATGATTTAGGTGTTGAATTAAAACTCGATAAATCAACCATTATTAAACGTGCCCACCGCCGTAACATTGCCGTTCAGTATTGGACCATCAACGATGCCGACGAAATGCGTAAGCTTATCGAGCTTGGCTGTGACTGTATTATGACCGACGACCCCGTACTTTTAAAGAGTATCCTTGATGAATATAGGTGATAGAATGATTATTAGAAAAGCAACAACTGCTGACATCGACCGTTGCCTTGAGATATATATAAATGCACGAGAATATATGCGGCAAAACGGCAACCCCGATCAATGGGGAACCGAGTATCCGTATGAGCATTTGTTGGTTGAGGATATTGAGTTTGGCAGACTTTATGTTGTGGAGCAAAACTGCTCGGTCGAGGGTGTTTTCCTTATGGAATCGGGTCCCGATGAAACATATATGGAAATTGAGGGCGAATGGCTGAACGATGAGCCTTATTATGTCATTCACCGTATTGCATCATCGGGTAAGGCGAAGGGTGTTGTTAAAGCGGCGGTGGATTTTGCCCTCATAAACACCCAAAATGTGCGAATAGATACCCACGAGAAAAATCTAACAATGCAAAAAGTATTGACCAAAATCGGATTTGAATATTGCGGAATTATCTACGTTTTTGCTCCGTGGGAAGGCCGATCACCCCGAATGGCATATCATCTGAAAAAGTAATGCAACCGAAGTATGAAACGACGATTTCGCCGTTTTGTTAATATCAACAGAAAGGAGACCTGAAATGACCGACGAACGATTGAAGCGTTTGAGAGAAAAGTCAATGAAACTGCCGATGCTGCCAGGTGTGTATATTATGCACTCAAAATCGGGTGAGATCATTTATGTCGGTAAGGCAAAAAAACTTAAAACAAGAGTTTCACAGTATTTCGGTGCGGGTAATCAGCATACCGAAAAGGTAAGAAGAATGGTCTCTAACGTTGAGGATTTTGAGTATATTATCTGTGACAGTGAGTTTGAAGCTCTGATTTTGGAATGTTCGCTGATAAAGCAGCATATGCCCAAATACAATATTCTTTTGAAGGATGATAAGGGCTATCATTATATCAAGGTTACAAAAGGTGAATGGCCGACAATTTCAGCATCTTTTGATACTGATGATAAAAATGCTGAGTATATCGGACCTTATATTTCGGGTTTTGTGGTAAATCCAACTGTTGACGAGGTGCGGAAAATATTCTGTTTGCCTCATTGCGGCAAAAGTTTCCCTGATTGTATAAATAAGAAGGGAAGACCTTGCTTGAATTTTCATATAAAAAACTGTTCTGCACCTTGCTGCGGTAAGATTTCTGCGGCAGATTACCGTGAGTCTGTGCGGAATGCTGTAGAGTTCTTGAAAGGCAGTGTTTCTCAATCGGTTTCTGTTTTGCGTGATGAAATGGAAAAGGCTGCCGAAAATCTGCAGTTTGAAAAGGCTGCGAGGTTGCGTGACCGAATTTCTGCCATAGAAAAAATCCGTGACCGTCAGAAAATTTATAGCAGTGTTTATAAACGGCAGGATATTGTTGCCTTGGCCGTTTCTGACACAGCCGCCTGTTTTGAAGTGTTTGTATTTCAAGACGGAAAACTTTCTGATCGAGAAGAATTTTTAATTGATGCGGTTGAAGATTTGCCATCCGCAAGAGCTGAGTTTTTGCGCAGGTACTATACCTTGCGTGATAGTATTCCGCCGAGAGTTGCGGTTGACGGTGATATTGAGGATAAAGAACTGCTCGAAAAATGGTTATCTGAAAAAAGAGGCACAAACGTTGTTATTGCTGTTCCCGAACGTGGCGAACAAGAGCATCTTGTTAATATGTGTCGTAACAACGCGTCGGAACGCCTGGCTCAGTCATTGGGACGACATATGGGTCAAACTGCAGGTTTAGACGAACTAGCACGTATTTTAGGACTGTCAAAACCGCCGAAATTTATCGAATCTTACGATATTTCAAACACGGCGGGTGAAGATAATGTTGCGGGTATGGTTGTTTTTAAGGACGGCAAACCGCATAAGTCAGATTATAAAAAGTTCAAAATCAAATCATTTTCGGGTCAGGATGACTTCCGCTCAATGGCCGAGGTTA
This sequence comes from Clostridia bacterium, assembly GCA_017629275.1. Classification (GTDB taxonomy): domain Bacteria; phylum Bacillota; class Clostridia; order Oscillospirales; family Acutalibacteraceae; genus UMGS172. The sequence continues at coordinate 5,436 of JAGBXM010000091.1, read as the reverse complement.
TTGAACGAAGGTTTTTAGAATATAAAAATGCCGAAACCGATGAAGGCTTCGGCAGATTGCCTGATCTTATTCTTTTGGACGGCGGCAAAGGACAATTGTCTGCTGTTACGGAGGTTTTAAACCGAATGGGAATAAATGTTCCTGTTTTTGGTATGGTCAAGGATTCTAAGCATAAAACGAGGGCGATAACATCGGGCGGCAATGAGATTGCAATAAAAGCTAACCGCAGTGCTTATACGCTTGTTTCAACCATCCAGGAAGAGGTGCACCGATTTGCGATCGGCTATCACCGTCAGCAAAGGTCAAAGAACGCCCATATTCTGAAACTGACCGAAATCGACGGGGTCGGGGAAAGCAGAGCAAAAAAACTGCTTTCCAAATTCAAAACAATATCGGCAATATCAAAGGCGACCGAGCAACAGCTTATTGATGCAGGTATGCCTAAAAACATTGCCGAAAACATTATCACATATTTTAGTTTTTTATAATATAATTTTATTCGTTATAACTCCGTTTGTAAACTCTTGACCGCAAGGGTCGGGGATTCTTTGGGTCATCGTATAAATATCACTTGCTCTTGCTTCAAAATCGAAAACGGGATTGCCTTTCAGTTCGGTTGAGCGCATAATTATCGGTTTTTCGGTTTCGCTTCGTGCTGTTTTTAAAGCTTCGGCACCTGCCGCTGTGCAACCCAACACGCGGATATAAGGTACAAATTCGGGAATATCGTCGGCTTTGATTTTTAAAAATGCCGACATTACCAAACGGCGTAGTCTTGCGTTAGTATATCGTTTGGTTGCTGTAACTTCAAAGAACTGAGTAAGGGTAGAACTGCTTCTTGCCGCTGAAAATAAACGGTTTTCAATCCCTTCGCTGATATCGGGCAATTGCTCAAATTCATCAAGCGTTGTTGTTTTTAATGAGGTGAGAATCGTTTTTTCCAAAGCTTTAATGTCGGATATTTTTCCGCTATCAAACTCATTTTGAAGAATTTCAAAAGAGGCTTCCGGCATATAACTTTTGACTTCGGTTATTCTATGCGCAATAATCAACTCGCGAAGTTTACTTGCTGAGCAAAATTCGCTTGTCGCAGTGTCGCTATCGTGTTCAACACCTTGACGTTTAACGGCAATGAAATTCATTTTAGAATTCAGTTTTATAGCTGCATTGACATATTCGACCGCTAATGTATCGTTTGGAGAACGAAGAAGTTCTCCGTTACCGGTTAATGTTTCTACTGCGCTTTCGCGGGCTTTGGCAGGTGTTTTGCCAATGTTTAAAAGTTGACGCATCAATCTTGAAAATTCCATTGAGCGCACACAGTTGGCTGTGCTTATGATTCTTTCAACGTCGCCGCATTCACTACCGAAAATTAAAGTATCGATGCCGAGTGCGTTTAAAATTTCTACTGAACCTTTGGCAAATTTTTGGGCGGTAGACATTGCCCAAAAGGTTGGAAGTTCAATAACAAGATCAACACCGCATTTTAAAGCCTGTCGAGTCCTTGCGAATTTGGATATAATGCTTGAATCACCGCGTTGCACCCAATTTCCGCTCATTACGGCAATTATAACGTCGGCGCCGTTTTCACGTGCTTTATCAATCAGATATTTATGCCCGTTATGAAATGGGTTGTATTCGGCTACTATTCCGAAAACCTTCATATTTTATCACTTTCTTTCTCAAAATCACTTGAAAAAAATCATATTATGATGTATTATAAGTATTTGGTAAGTTATTACCACTATATTTTACAATAAATCGGTTCGGAATGCAATACCGTAAACCGTTTAGGAGGAACGCTAAATGAAAATTCTCGTAGTAAATGCAGGTAGTTCGTCTTTGAAATATCAGCTTATTGATATGGATAACGAACAGGTTATCGCAAAAGGTCTTTGTGATAAGATCGGTCTTTCTGACAGTAACATCAAGCACAAAGCAGGTGACGGCAGAGAGTATGCCGCTGAGATCGCAATGCCCACACACTCTGAGGCTTTTGAGGCTTTGATGTTTGCTTTGGCTGAGAGTGATGCTAAGGTTATCAATAGTCCTGACGAAATCGGTGCAATCGGTCACCGTGTTGTTCACGGCGGTACCTATTTTAACAAGTCTTGTCTTGTTGATGACGATGTTGCAGAGAAGGTTGATGAGCTTAAAGAACTTGCTCCTCTTCACAACCACCCTCATTACCTTGGAATCGTTGCCTGCACCAAAACTTTTGGTAAGGATGTTCCGCAGGTAGTTGTATTTGATACCGCTTTCCATCAGACCATGCCCGAAAAGGCATATATCTTCGGTTTGCCTTATGAGTATTTTGAGAAGTATGCAGTCCGCCGTTACGGTGCACACGGTACCTCTCATAAATATGTCAGCGAGCGTTGCGCTGATATTATGGGCAAGGATAAGAAGGATCTCAAGATCGTTACCTGCCATATCGGTAACGGTGCATCCATCACTGCAGTACAGGGTGGAATTTGTGTTGATACCTCGATGGGCTTCACTCCTCTTGACGGATTTATTATGGGTACACGTTCAGGTGGTGTAGATCCCTCGGCTTTGACCTACATTGCCAATAAAGAAAACATCACTCCTGATCAGATGAGCGACCTTCTTAATAAAAAGTCGGGTCTTCTCGGTATTTCGGGTGTTTCAAGCGATAACCGTGATGTGTCTGCGGCAGCTGCCGAAGGTAACCACAGAGCCGCTCTTGCTAACGAGATTCAGAGATATCAGATTGCTAAATTTGTCGGTTCTTACATCGCGGCAATGAACGGTGCTGATGCTATTGTATTTACAGCAGGTATCGGTGAAAACGATCCCGTTCTCCGTTCCGAGGTTTGCAAACACTTCGGATATATGGGTGTTAAGATTGATGAAGAAAAGAACCTTATCCGAGGTGAAGAGGTTGAGATTTCTACTCCCGATTCAACCGTTAAGGTTTACGTTATTCCCACCAATGAGGAACTTGCTATTGCCAAGGATACTTTGGAGATCGTTGCTAACTTAAAGAAATAATTTGAGGTTTTGAAATGATTGCTATTAAAAACGACATTTTAAACGGTAAGTTTGATGAAATCTTCTCCGTACTTTACGGTGACGTTGAATTTGCACGCAACAGATATGCCGTAGCTGTTGATAGCTTTGAAGCACTCTATGGTGAGCGTGAAGTGAGATTGTTTTCTGCACCCGGCCGTACCGAGGTTGGTGGTAACCATACCGATCATCAGCACGGTTGTGTTCTTGCCGGTAGTGTTAACCTTGATGTTATTGCGGTGGTTGCTGCTACCGACGACGGAATGATCAGAGTTAAGTCTGAAGGCTATGACGAGGATGTTTTGTCTTTATCTGAACTTGAACCCAACGTTGCTGAATACGGACGTGCTTCTGCGCTTATTCGCGGTATGTGCGGTGAGTTCAAAAATGACGGATATAACGTTGGTGGCTTTGTTGCTTATACCACTTCAAACGTACTTAAAGGTTCGGGTCTTTCTTCTTCTGCCGCTTTTGAGGTTCTTATTGGCAATATTTTGAGCGGTCTTTATAACGAAAACTCGGTCGATCCTGTTGAAATCGCTAAAATAGCTCAGCGTGCCGAAAACATCTATTTTGGCAAACCTTGCGGTCTTATGGATCAGATGGCAAGTTCGGTCGGCGGCTTCACAGGTATTGATTTTAACGATCCTAAAAAACCCGTTATCGAAAAAGTCTCTTTTGATATCGGCGCACACGGTCACAAGCTGGTCATTGTAAATACCGGCGGCAACCACGCCGACCTCACTCAGGACTATGCCGATATTACTATTGAGTGCAAAAAGGTCTCCGAGTATTTTGGAAAAGAAGTTCTGCGAGACGTCGACGTTGATAAATTCTACACTGCTATTGCTGATCTTCGTGCCAAAGTTGGGGACAGAGCAGTTCTCCGTGCTATCCACTTCTTCAACGATAATCAACGTGCTATCGATGAGAAAAATGCGCTTAAAGAGGGAAGATTTGATGACTTCCTTCGTATTTCCAAGAATTCCGGTCGATCTTCCTTCCAGTATTTGCAGAACGTATATTCACCGTCCAATCCTTCTGAACAGGGCTTGTCATTGGCGCTTTCTTTGGCAAGCAGGGCTTTGGAGCACAGAGGTGCTTACCGTGTTCATGGTGGCGGTTTTGCGGGTACTATTCAGGCATTTGTTCCCGATGATCTTCTCCAAAATTATCTTAACATTATGAGTTCTGTGTTCGGAAAAGATTCTTGCTATGTACTCAACATTCGTCCTATCGGCGGTACCGAAATCAAGGCTTGATATTAAATTAGTTACAACGCCCAAAAGTTAAGCACTTTTGGGCGTTGTTTTATTCATATTTTTTTGAAATTGTTTAGAAATAAATGTTGAATTTATAGAGAAAGTATAGTATAATAAACAACATATAATGCTTGATAATTTTTTGACAAGCAAATTTTAAAAGAAGAGGTTTGTGTAGATATGGATCTTTTAACACTTGCTGCAAAAGTTGAGAATTACGGTGTTGTCGGAAATCTCAAATCACACGGCGTTACTGTTACATTGAGCGGTTTGATAATCGTTTTTTCAATGCTGGTTTTTTTGGTTTTTGTTCTCGTAATTTTCGGTTCACTGATGGAACGCTTGTCGGGTAAGCCAAAAAAAGAAAAATCTGTAAAGGTAAATAAGGTTGAACCTAAACCTGTAGTTGCTGCTCCTGTTGTCAACAACGCTGTATCTGCAGATGAGGATGAGATAATTGCCGCTATCTCTGCCGCAGTTATGATGATGTATGAGGGTACGGGTACTACTCCGGTTATCCGTTCTATCAGACCTGCTCAGACAAGTGGTTACTCGGCCTGGAAAATGGCTGGTATTATGAACAATACCAGATCTTTTTGAGAGAGGAAGATAAAAAATGTCAGCTATATTTGATGCCATAGTCGGAATTTTGAAAACTTCCGGTTTTGTTGGCTTTTTTCAAGGTGAAGGTTACAAGAATCTCATTATGATTGGCGTTGCTTGTGTTTTTCTTGTTCTTGCTATTCATCCGAAGTTTCAGTTTGAACCATTGTTGCTTGTTCCCATTGCTTTCGGAATGTTACTTGCAAATCTTCCTAATGCAGGAATGTATCATCCTGAAATCTGGGATACTACACTTGATCTTGGCTTTTGGGATGCCGCCGGTCATTTAAATGCAGGTATGGTTTTGAAAGAGGGAGGACTCCTTGATATTCTTTACCTCGGTGTTAAACTTGGAATTTACCCTCCGCTTATTTTTCTCGGTGTTGGCGCTATGACCGACTTTGGTCCGTTGATTGCTAATCCCAAGAGTTTCTTACTTGGAGCAGCTGCGCAACTTGGTATATTTGTTGCCTTTTTGGGTGCCTTGGCACTCGGAATGACTCCGCAGGAGGCAGGTTCAGTTGGTATTATCGGTGGT
>JAGBXM010000090.1 GCA_017629275.1 Clostridia bacterium | reverse complement strand
TTTTTCATTGGTAAGGCATTGGGGCTTAATTGGAAGCTTTCCAATCTTATATCGGCAGGCACCGGCATTTGCGGCGGTTCCGCTATTGCTGCGATTGCACCGACGATCGATGCAGACGATAATGACGTTGCTTATGCCATGTCGGCAACCTTTCTTTTTGATATGGCGATGATCGTGCTTTTCCCGATCATGGGCAGAGCGCTCGGGATGACCGACCAGGCATTTGGTATCTGGGCGGGTACTGCGGTTAACGATACGTCGTCCGTTGTTGCGACGGGATATGCGTTTTCTGAGGGCGCCGGTGACTTTGCAACAATGGTCAAGCTCACAAGAACACTCGCTATTATTCCAACGGTTGTTGTGTTTGCGTTTATTCAGCTCAACATAAAACGCAAGGAGGCTCTTGCTGACAGTCAGAACAAAAGTGAACTCAATGCGACTTTTAGTTTTGCAAAAATATTTCCGTGGTTTATTTTGGGCTTTCTTGCAATGTCTATCGTAGCAAGTACCTTTTCCATTCCTCTGGAGGTTGTGTCGGGAACCAAAACAATAAGTAAATTCCTAATGGTATGTGCCTTGGCGGCCATAGGTCTGAATACATCCTTCTCAAGTATGAAAAAATCAGGTGTACGTCCGATGATACACGGTTTTATTATCTCGGCGTTGGTTGTCGTTGTGGCACTTGTTGTTGAAATGGCAATGGGAATTGTATAATTGGTATCGCAATGCCTTTATTATTCGGGGAGGGAAGTTTGTGAAAAAACGGGTGTTTTATACCGAAGTGTCCTACGTTTTGGGGCTTATCATAATGGCTTTTGCCGCCGCTTTTACCGAAAAGGCGAATTTCGGAATGTCGATGGTTGTGGCGCCTGCCTACATATTACATCTTAAAGTGTCGCAGGTGTTGCCGTGGTTTTCTTTCGGTGTGGCTGAATATGCCTTTCAAGGCTTACTCGTTATAGCGACCGTTCTTGTGATGAGGCGGTTTAAGCTATCGTATTTATTTTCTTTTGTTACGGCGGTTTTGTACGGAACATTACTCGACCTTGCAATGTCCTTGATTTCGGGATTGTCAGCAGAACATTTTGCAATGCGTGTTATGTGGTATTTGCTCGGAACCGTGTGCTGTTCGTTTGCGGTGTCGCTTTTCTTTCACACATACATTTCGCCTGAGGCTTATGAACTTATCGTCAAAGAATTGGCAGGGAAGTATAGCTTCAATATAAATCACGTCAAGACGGCCTACGATTGCTTCAGCGTGGTATTGGGTATAATTTTGTCGTTTTCGTTCTTTGGCTTCGGTGTATTTGAGGGCGTCAAACTCGGAACGGTTATTTGCGCCTTTATCAACGGGTTTTTAATTGGCCGTTTTTCGAAGTTACTTGAGCATTTCTTTGAATTTAAGAACCGATTTGACCTTGAAAGATTTTTTATGTAATAATCATCAGAGATTCCTCTTTGTTTTGAAGTCCGCTTTTGTAATTTATAACAGAACGATTAGAATTTATCGGTTGACTTTTATATTGGTTGTTGGCAGAATATAAAAATAAGGATCATACCGTGTAAAGCAATTATCATATAGGTATGTGAATGTATCTCCTTTGATTTTGAATTTATTTCGGTGTGAAACATAAGTATCCATGACCTTTTTTGACCCATTTAATATTTTGTATTTTTTTGATAATTTACGGTATTTACTTGAATTGAATATATTATATAATGTATTTGATTCTATGTTAGTAAACTGTGAAGTTATCTTTAAAGAAGGAGTTTTTTTATGAAAAAAGTGTTATCAACAGTTATTGCGCTTTTGCTTTGTCTTGTTCTTTTTGCGGGTTGCGGTGGCGGTAAAAAGGATGATGCCGCTTCCAAGCCTCTTGGCGACGGTATTTTCTCGACGGCCGACGTCAAGTTCATCGATGAAAACGGTGAGTCGGTTTATGAAATCATCCGCGGCGAAGTCGACTCTGACGGTATTGCCATGGGTGCTTATTTGTTTAAGCGGATGAAACAGGTGCTTGGCACCAGTACCAAGAACGTTTCGGATATTGAGGACGGAACCGATAAGTATGAAATTCTTGTCGGCAACACCAACCGTGCCGAATCAAAGCAGGCCCGTCAGTATCTTATTGAGAGCGTCGGAGGACGTGTTAACGATTTTATTATCTGCACTATCGGTAAGAAGCTCGTTATTTACGGAATGAACGGCGAGTCGCTTCAGGCCGCTTGTGAATATTTCATAAATAATTATGTTAAGGCTGACGGTGTCAAGGGCGGCATCAAGCACGTATTCAAGACCGAAGGCGACTTTCCCGAAGCAACCGTTAACGGCACAAAGCTTGGAAACTTCTGTTTTGTTAAGCAGAGATTCAATGAGTCGTATCTTGTGCAGAATCAGTTCCAGGACAGCAATGCTTTGCTTACCGAAAAGGTTGGTTACCTACTTGAAGTGGTTGAAGATCACAATGCCGCTTCGGAATATGAGATAATTGTCGGCAACGCCAATCGTGACGGCGTTACGGCAATCACCAACGCCGATGAGTATTCTATTAAGGTGTCAGGTAAGAAGGTATATCTTAACGGCGGAAGCCCTGCTGCAAAGGCAATGGCAATTTCGGAGTTTGCTAAGATGTTGGTTGCAGGCCCCGTTACTGATGCAAGCAGCGTAACGGGCAGTTATGCTCAGGCTGTTGCTAAGTATGACACTTCGACCTATTACATCCCGACCTGGACCGATGATTTTGAGACTCCGTCCGACAGTCACGCAACAGGTGTGGATCTCACCAAATGGAAATGGGGAACCGACAGCGCGGTCGGTCACAACGGACGCACCTCGGTTCGTTCGCAGAACCCGAATCATCTCTATGTCAGTGACGGTATGCTCAATTTCTTTGCGGCTTATGACGATGAGAATTACTATGGATTCAAGATTACGACCAATAATAAAATGACCTTCCAATACGGCATTCTTGAAATGAGTGCTATTTTGCCTCACGGTAGTGCATTCTGGATTTCACTCTGGGCCAACTCCCCCAACACTGTTGATGATCAGAACCCCTCGGCCTTCTTTACCGAGGTCAACGTTGTCGAAATGTTTGGAAATTCGCATTCCGAGGCTTCTAACCTTCACGGATGGCTTAAGAAGAGTAGCGCAAGAGATATTTATAACGATTTGTGGGCACCGAGCGGAGTTCCCGAGCATTGGTCACTGGACGGTAAGTATTCCAACTATAAGAAATATGCCTGTCCCGAAGGCAAATTCAATGACGGCTTACACACCTTTACTTATATCTGGAATGAAGAAAAATGTTCGTTCGCTTGTGACGGTAATGTTTATTTTACCATTGATCTAAACGATCAGCCGCATTACAAGGACACGGCAAATCAGCCTATTTATCTTATTTTGAGTCAAGCAACCTGCTTTGCTACGGGTGCCGGTCAGAATATGGCCGACGACGCTCCCGAGTGGACCGAGTCCAACAACTTCCAGATCGATTACGTTCACGTATATCAGAAGAACGACGGTAAACATATCCTTAATTTGTATAATTAATTTGAACACACCCCGAGCGGATTGCTCGGGGTGTGTTTTTGTTGTTGAATTTGAATTTGCTCTATGATATATTATTCTTGTAATCTTTCGATAAAGGGGATTGATTTCAATGAAAAGAGTAATCAGCATTATTTTTGTGTTGGTTATGGTTTTGTGTCTGTTTGCGGGTTGCGGCGACAAAAAGGGAAGCGGTACTCAGACAGGAACGGGTGTGACCGATGGGATTTTCTCGGCCGCTGATGTAAAGTATGTTGATGCCGACAATGAGGCGGTTTACAGAATTATCCGTCCCGACAGCGCTGAAACAACCTTTGCGGGTTACGTTTTCAAGCGGTTCAAGTCGTTGGTGGGCGCGAATATTAAAAACGTATCGGATACCGAGGACGGCAACGACGTCTATGAAATTTTGGTCGGTGATACCAACCGTCCCGAAACAGCAAAAGCCAAGCAGTATCTTTTTGAGAAGGTTGGCGGACGCTTTGGAGATTACATCATTTGTACCATCGGCAAAAAGATCGTTATTTACAGCCGCAGTGATGATGCGTTGATGGAGGGCTGTAAATATTTCTGTGAGAATTATCTGAAACCTGAAGGTGTCAAAGGTGGTATCAAGTATATCCACGCTATGCAGGGCGATTTTGTCAACGCTGCCATAAACGGTGTTGGACTCGGTCAGTTTGCCTTTGTAAAACAGAGATTTAACGAGTCGTTTATTACTCAGAATCAAATCGAAGAGGCCAATGAGTTGCTTGTCCAAAAGACCGGCTACAAGCTCAATATTGTTGAGGATCATAATGCCGCAACCGATTATGAAATTATAATCGGCGACTGTAAGCGTGACGGCGTTCAGAAGATTGAGGACAGAAATACTTATTCTATTGTTATTTCGGGCAAAAAGGTTTACCTTAACGGTGGAAGTCCTTCGGCCAAGGCGATGGCTGTCTCGGAGTTTGCAAAGCTTGTGACAGCAGGTGCCGTTACCGATGCTGACAGTGTTCAGAATGCAAGCTATTCAACAACGGTTGCCGGCTATGACGCTTCAAAGTGGTATTCGGTAACCTGGGGTGACGATTTCGATGAGGCTGTGGGCGATCACGAAACGGGAATCGACTTTTCGAAATGGGCCTTCAGCACCGAGGGCGCTTCAGAGGGTCATAACGGACGAAACAGTGTGCGTGCCAAGACCCAGGATAAGCTCTACGTTGCAGACGGAATGCTCAACTTCTATGCTTGTTATGACGACCAGAGCTATTACGGATTTAAACTGCAGACCAAGAATATGATGACTTTCAAGTACGGTGTTCTTGAAATGAGTGCCATTTTGCCCGACAGCGGTAATAACTCGGGCTTCTGGATTTCACTTTGGGCAAACTCTTATGACCCCGATAATCCTGCAGCTTATATGACCGAGGTCAACGTTTGTGAAATGTTTGGCAACTCCACTTCTGAAGCTTCGAACCTGCACGGATGGCTTAAATCCAACCGTAAGGCTTACTATGCTGAAAAGTGGGAGTCTCAGGGTTATGGCACTCACTGGTCGCTTGACGGCTCACACTCTAATCAAAAGAAGTATTACTGCCCCGAGGGCAAGTTCAATGACGGACTGCACACCTTTACTTATATCTGGGACGAAAATACTTGTGCATTTGCCTGCGACGGTAACGTTTATTTCTCGATCGACCTTAACGATAATGAGATATGGAAAGAGACCTTAACTCAGCATATTCATATTATCTTGAGCCAGGCGACAGGCTTTGCTTCGCAGGCTAGTTGTCCTGCTGATGATGACCCTGTATGGAACACTACCAACAACTTCCAGGTGGACTACGTTCATATTTATCAGAAGAATGATGGAGTTAGTGAGTTGCGCTTTCTTAATTGATTGATTATGTATTATCACAGCCCACGGCGGAAATCCGCCGTGGGTGCTTTTATGCACAAAAACGGTGTTTGCCGATGGTTTTGATAAGCGGTCGGCTCCATATCCATTTACTGGTAGCGGTGGAGGGGTTGAAGTAATATATTGCACCGCCGCTCGGATCCATTCCGTTTAAGGCATCACGCGCCGCGGAATAGGCACTGTCAGCAACAGGCTTTTGAAACTGTCCGTCGGTGATGCAGGTGAATGCGTTCTTCTGGTAGATAACACCCGAAATAGAGTTGGGGAAGGAGGGGTGCTCAACACGGTTCAAAACGACAGCTCCGACTGCAACCTGTCCGAGGTAGGGTTCGCCGCGGGCCTCTGCCGAAATGAGCCTGGCAAGAAGCTGATAGTCGGAGGAGGAATATCCGCCGTTAGATGATGCGGTGTCCTTGCCGGTGGGCAGACCGATAAGTTCAAGTGTTTTGGGTCCGCATATTCCGTCGGCAGTAACATTGTGTTTTTTCTGGAAAGCAATTACGGCCGCGCGGGTCTTGGTTCCATATATTCCGTCGACCGTTCCTTTATAATACCCCCAATTTTTTAAACGTTGCTGAATATTGCGGACTTCGGAGCCTCTTGAACCGACGGTTGAATAGCCGTTCGCGCTGAAAGTCGCAAAAGAAAACACAAGCGTAACGCAAAGGATCGCTGATATTATTTTTAACGTTAGTTTCATATATACCGTCCATTCATATATAATAGGTTTTATCAACAGTTTTTGCCGCAAATAGTTATATATACCTAATGTAATAACAGGAAAAAACAACCATCAAAAGAAATTTTGAAAAATTGACAAAAAATATGAAAAAAAGTGTTGACAAACCCCTGTGGGTGTGGTAATATAATCGAGCGCCTCACGGGAAGCGGGGTTAAAAAGCCTTGAAAAGCCTGGTGATAAGCGCAAAGCGGACCTTGAAAATTAAACAACGATATAACATTTAGGACCCTAAAATTTTTTTGAGAAAAACTCAAA
>JAGBXM010000089.1 GCA_017629275.1 Clostridia bacterium | reverse complement strand
TACTCACGACAGAAAGTGTCTCTCTTGCGTTCGTTCGGGCAACTGCGAATTCCAGAAGATGTGTAACGACTACGGCATCGAGGACGAGTCCAAGTTCGATGGCGACAAGCCCCACTACGAGCTTGACTACTCTTCTGCTCATATGATCCGTGATAACAACAAGTGCGTACTTTGCCGTCGCTGCGTTGCCGCTTGTCATGCTCAGCATGTAGGCGTTATCGGCGCTAACGACCGTGGTATCGACACCAACATCGCTTGTGCTTTTGAAAAGGGCCTTGGCGAGACCGGTTGTGTATCTTGCGGTCAGTGTATCATCAGCTGTCCTGTCGGCGCTTTGACCGAGAAGGACGATACCGATAAGGTTCTTGATGCAATCAACGATCCCGAGAAGATCGTTATTGTTCAGACTGCTCCTGCAGTTCGTGCAGCTCTCGGTGAAGAGTTCGGTCTTCCCATCGGCACAGGCGTTGAGGGCAAAATGGTTGCCGCTCTCCGCAGACTTGGCTTTGACAAGGTATTTGATACCGATGTTGCTGCCGACCTTACCATTATGGAAGAGGGAACCGAGTTCATCGACCGTGTAAAGAACGGCGGCGCTCTCCCCATGATTACCTCTTGCTCTCCCGGTTGGATCAACTTCTGCGAGATGTATCATCCCAATATGATCCCCAACCTTTCTTCCTGTAAGTCTCCTCAGCAGATGTTTGGTGCAGTTCTCAAGACCTACTATGCTGAGAAGAACGGCATTGATCCCAAGAACATCGTTTCGGTATCGGTTATGCCCTGTACCGCTAAGAAGTACGAGATCATGCGTGACGACGAGAACGCAGCAGGCGTTCCCGACCTCGACATCACCATCACAACCCGTGAACTTGCCAAGATGATCAAGAAGGCAAGAATCGAGTTCGTAAAACTCCCCGACGAGCAGTTTGACTCTCCCTTGGGCGAGGCAACCGGCGCAGGTGTCATCTTCGGTGCTACCGGCGGTGTTATGGAAGCAGCTCTTCGTACCGTCGCTGAGGTTCTTGAAGGCAAGGTTATCGAGAACGTTGAGTACACTGCAGTTCGCGGTACCGACGCTATCAAGGAAGCAACCGTCAACGTTGCAGGTATGGATGTTAACATCTGTGTCGTCAGCGGTCTTGACGCAGCTCACAAGGTTCTCACTGCTGTTGAAAACGGCGAGAAGAACTATCACTTCATCGAGATTATGTGCTGTCCCGGCGGCTGTGTAAACGGCGGCGGTCAGCCCATCCAGCCTAACGCAGTTCGTCAGACTGTTGACATCAAGGCTCTCCGTGCAAAGGCTCTTTATGATTATGATGCAGCTAATCAGAAGCGTAAGTCTCACGAAAGCCCCGTTATCAAGGCTCTCTATGACGAGTACTTCGAGAAGCCCGGCAGCCACAAGGCTCACAAGATTCTCCACACCTCTTATGTCGACCGTTCCAAGAACGTTATGAAATAAGTCGGTTGTAAGACAATCTGAAATTAACCAAAGCAAACCGCCTCCGAGGCAACTCGGGGGCGGTTATGTTTTTAATCAAACCTATATGAGCCAATATTTATAATATCCGCACTTTTTTTCTTGGCTCGATTAACAAAGGTGTAAGCGTTAGAAAATGAATCATTCACATAGCAAATCACACAGTCGCATTTATCTATCATATAGTTGTTACGTTTCACAATAGCATATCTTATAGGCGTATTTTCCAAAACACTCGGGAATATTGTTTCGTCGGCATCGTAGAAAACATCTTTGTTATTCAAATATGCCAACACAACATAAATTTTGATAGAATGCTTATCTTTAATTTGCTTTAGCACACGGTAGGCCAATTTATCAAAATTTCCATGCGTTCCAACATAAAACACATTTATATTCTTTTGCAATATCAATTTTTCAATGGAATTGTATAATTTTTCAGAGATGTTTTCGGGACAATCACGGTGACCAAACAATGCACAAACTTTCAAATACCATCACCTCTAAACATATTTTAAGGGAATATCCCTTAAAAGTCAATAAGGGATATTCCCTTGAGACATAATTATCTCACGAGGTGAGTGTTATGTATAAAAGAGTTAGAGATTTGCGAGAGGATAGAGATATAACTCAAAAGCAAATGGCGGAGTTTCTGCAAATACATCAAACGACATATTCAGACTATGAGCTTGGCAATTTAAACATCCCGGTGGAAATACTCATAAAACTCGCAAAGTTTTATGAGACGAGCATTGATTATATTGTTGGCATTACCGATGAAACAAAACCGTATAAATAATTTTTAATTTGTAATTTTTTGTAGGGGCGAACCTATGTGTTCGCCCGACTAACTGTCACTCAGGCTGCAATTAAGGAAAGTGGGAAATATTAACCCATTCACCAAAGTAACTGAGTTTGTGCTTAATTTAGACGATGCGAAAGCATATCTGTATAAAGATAGCACCAAACACCGCATACACAGGCGGAACGACTTAAAAGTCAATATCTATATATAAGAGAACACCCTATGACTGTAAAAAGTGATAGGGTGTTTTTTCTATTGTCCGTTTTTACTGGACTTGTGCATTTCCTCAAGCCGTTTTGTTTAGTTGTCATAAGTGTTAAAGAAGTCTAAAACGGCGGTTTCATAAGCCTTGCGGTCGATGAAATAACTCATTCCGTGCTCGGCACCCGGCACCACCAAAAGCCGTTTTTCTGAGGCGCAGGCCTTGTAGTTTTCGTAGGTCATCTCGACGGGGACGAATTTGTCATCGGTGCCGTGAATGAACAGTACGGGTATTTCGGTCGCGCTCAAAACGTCGGGGCAGGTGCATTCGTTGGAGTCTATCATAAGTTTTTTCTTGCACATATCATCGGCGGCCGTTTTATAAATGCCGAACGGCAGGCGGAACTTGTTTTCAATAACGTGTTTCCAGATGGCTCTCGGGGACGTAAAACCGCAGTCGGCAATGACACCGCAAAGGTTTTGAGGAATTTCGAGCCCCAAAGTCATCATAACGGTTGTGGCACCCATCGAAATACCGCCGAGGTACACAGGCAATTTGCCATAGGTTTGTCGGTTGACCCAATTTATCCATTCAAGGCAATCGTGACGTTCCAAAAGACCGAAGCCCATATAGTCGCCGCCGCTGCTGCCCTGACCTCGCTGTTCGGCAAAAAGTATTGAGCAGCCATTGTCAAACCAGAGGTCGGCTATTGAGCCGAAGTCCTGCGACCAACCCGACCTCCATCCGTGCATCGCGACGATAACGCGTCGGGCATTGGGGTTTTCGAGCCAGTGTCCGATGAGCTTAGTGCCGTCGGCCGCGGTCAGTTCTACCGTTTCAAGCGGTCGTGATTCCAATCTTTCGGCATTTATTCTGACCTGTTCCAAAATATCGGTTATATCACTTTCGGCGATAAAATTAACCTGACGGTCGGCGACCGCTTTGGGCAGTTCGCGCTCAAAAGCGATCTTCATCAGAAATTTTGAGGTGAGTTTATATATTACTCCGACGGCTGCGGCACCCAAAGCCGTGACGCCTGCCGCAACCAGTGCTTTTTTAGTGCTGTTTTTCAAAGCGATCACCCTTTCTTTTTTTATTATGCCACAATTTAACAGTAAATTATCCGCTGTGTGTTATTTAGTTATGAACTATTATGTAATTTTCTTCGGTGAAGCTGATGATGGTGCCGATTGGGTTGTCTTTTTTGACGGTGGAGTCGTTTTTGCCGATACCGACGTAAACGGTGCTACCGTCCTTACAAAAAATCATAGCAGGGGCTTTGTATTGGAACGACAAAACTTCATAAAAGTCTGCATTTTCAGAATATTCGTATACCGAGTTGGTATAAAGTGTATTCTCGGCATCATCGGTATCATTGCTTTTGGTTGCGGTCAGAACGTACATTTTGCCGTCTTTAAGCACGATATCCTGCACGACCGAATCGTTGGGAGTGGGGATGCGCTCCATCGTTTTAAAGTCGGCGGTTTTATAGAAACTGCCGAAAGATATATAGCCGATACCGTTGAATACCGCTTTTTCGTTGTACATTATCTGACGGGATATGGAAATATCGTTTACTTTCAGATCTTTAAGGTTGGACACCTGATTGAAACGGGTACCGTCGTACTCGAAAAATCCTGCCGCTTTCAAATTCGGCCAGTTGCACATTGCAAACAGACGGTCGCCCATTGAAAAAAGACCGTAGCAACGGGAGAAGCCGAGTGAACTGTCGCCTGTCAGCAGTCGGCCGTCGGAGTACATATTGATTGCTTCAAAGGTCGTGCCGTCGGTGGTTTTTTGAACGGGGGATTGGGTGCCGTTTGAATTGCCGATGGCATAAAATGTTTCGCCGTTGTGCTTTACAATATCAAACATATGCACACCGTTGGGAACTGTGCGTACGGTCTGCCATTCGTTGTTATCGTTCAAAACATAATAGTTGCCGAAATCGTGGTTGTCTTTGGGGTCGATACCGGGAGCAATGAGTTGACCGTCGAGCTCAATAAACCTTGCTACGGCCTCATCGTTGACGTTGCCTGAGTTTTCCCAAAGGTTTAGTTTGGGGTCGTAACACCAGATGGGAACGGGTCCCGTGTTTTTGTCATAATCACCGCTACCGATGTAGAGTAAGCCGTTGAAAACCGCCATATCCCACGGGTTACGGGAAACGGGGTGGGAGTCACTGTAACGTTCTTTGGAAGGAATACCGAGTTCGGTGATGACCCAGTTTTTTTGTTGGTATATGAAGGAAAAACCGTTCCCTTCGGTAAAGAGACAGTACCAAATTGATGCCGTCGCAGTCAGTGTAAGCAGTAAAATACTCAATATCCGTCTCATCGGTTCATCCCTCCTCATTATCAATGTAAATATATTATATAATGTTTTGGAAAAAAATTCAATATTTGTAAAAGTGACAACCGTAAAACGCTCTTGATAAAGTTGGATTTATGTGGTACAATATTGCAGTCGGATAAATGCCGATAATTTCAACCGAAAGGACGTAAAACTATGGGTGATAATACGCGCAAAAATTCGGTTGAGGAGCAGAGAGCAAGACAAAAAGAACTGATTGAGTTAAAGCGTAAAAAGGAAGCATTTCAGGAAAATCCCGATGAATTTCAACATGAGGGCCCTGCCGAAGCGGTCGCACAAACGACACGCAGTAAGCTGGAGAACTTTTGGTATTACAGCAGATTTACTATTATCGGTATACTTATCATTGCGATAATTTTCACGATTGCGGTGGTGCAATGCTCGACTAAGCCGAAGTATGATCTGACCGTCGTGTTGTATACCAAGACCTTTGTGGACAGTGTTATGAGTGAGAATCTCGCCGCCATTGCCGAGACCTATTGTGAGGATTTTGATGGTAACGGTGAGGTAAACGTGCTTGTGGTCAATTGCGCGATACCTGACAGTCAGCGGCTTGCCGACGGTGATGCATCGACCCGACTTTTAGGGCAGTTTCAGAACGAGGCGGCTATCGTTTATATCGTCGATAAGGCGGCCTATGATGATTTGAGCAAATCGTTCGGTGATGATTTTCTTGACAGTTCATTGAAGTTGCCCGACCTTGACGGAACGGCGTTTCAGTTGAACGGCACCGTTTTCGATGCGGCATTTAATAAGGTTTCCCATGGTTACAGCAATAAATTTGATTATTATCTTTTGCGCCGTCGTATAGGCGAGAAGGCAACCGCAAATAAGGGCGATGTCAAGACTCATTCCAAGAACGCCAACACCTTTATTTCGGCGGTTTTAAGCGACCCGTATAAAACGGCTAAATAGATTTGGTGTGCCACCTTCCACGGAATCCCTCGGCCGCCATTCGGCGGTCCCCCTCCCTTTAACAAGGGAGGCAAAGATTCCTCACTTTCGTTCGGAATGACAGGCAATATAGTTTATTGGTTTAATGGCGGGCGAGCACGGAGGTAAAGCCCCTACGACGTGAAATTTCATTTTTTGTAGGAGACGTGCTGACGGCACCGTCTCTCTCTGTCACTTCGTAACATCTCTCCCACACCGTGGGAGAGTTTTCCGAAAAAAGGGGGGTGAGAACCCCAAAATACAATTTAATATATTACCGCCTGTAGCGAAGCTGGATATCGCAGCAGATTCCGATTCTGAAGGACGGGGGTTCGAATCCCTTCAGGCGGGCCAAAAAACGCCGCTGACGCTTTTGCGTCGGCGGTGTTTTTCCGCCTGAAGGGCTTCGAAGCCGGAGAGGGTGAGCACCGGTAAAAAAACAGTCCGGTGGACTGTTTTTAGGTGCGAAGTCCGCAGCGGCTGTGCCGCAAGGACGGATGACGCGCGTATGTCGCGTGGCATCATCCCTTCAGGCGGGCCAACAAAAAAGCTCAATTTGTCTATCAGACAAATTGAGCTTTTTTGAGTGATGCGTTCCTTTCGGAACGTGATGCGCACTACGTGCGTGATGCAGGCTTCGCCCGTGATGCGCGGCTATGTCGCGTGGCATTATCTCTTTGTTGTACTTTTGAAAACATTTAATAAATTTTGCGTTTTCGGGTTGTTTAAAGTCTTGAAATGTGATAAAATTTATATAATTATAAAAACCACAGAAAGAGGTGTTTATTTGAATCCGAAATTAAGAGAAAAAACAATGGAGTCTCTTTCTGCGGTTCTGCCGATAACGGGCATTGTGTTGCTGATAAGCATACTTGTTGTACCGATGGACCTCGGCACTATGACTATGTTTATTGTGGGCGCCGTTATGCTTATAATCGGTATGGGCTTTTTCCAACTCGGTGCCGAAATGGCCATGACCCCCATAGGTGAGGGTGTCGGTGTTCAAGTTTCCAAAACGCGAAAACTTATTTTTATTTTACTTATCGGTTTTATTATGGGTGTTATTATTACCGTGTCGGAACCCGATCTTCAGGTTCTGGCCGAGCAGGTGCCTTCGGTCCCGAATCTTGCACTCATACTGACCGTTGCGGTCGGAGTCGGAATATTCCTCGCCGTTGCCATAATCCGTATCAAGTATCAGATCGACCTTTCAAGGTTGCTCATTGTTTTTTACGTTTTGCTTATCCTCGGTTCGTTTTTCGTGCCGAAGGAGTTTATCGCCGTGGCGTTTGACTCGGGCGGTGTTACCACAGGGCCTATGACGGTGCCGTTTATTATGGCGATGGGTGTGGGTCTTGCTTCGGCAAGAGACGATAAGAACGCGGCAAGTGACAGCTTCGGTCTTGTTGCATTGTCGAGCGTCGGCCCCATTCTCGCCGTGCTTGTGTTGGGCTGCTTCTTCAGACCGACCGAGGCGGTGTATTCGTTGGGCAGTGTGCCGACGGTCGATACCACTCGTGACGTGGCTTCGGTGTTCTTAAAAGAACTGCCGCACTACATCGGTGAGGTTGCCGTTTCACTTTTGCCCATTGTTGCGGTGTTTTTTGTATTCCAGCTTTTTACCCGACGTTATACCAAACGTCAGATGAAGCGAATTATTATGGGTATGATTTATACTTATCTGGGACTGATTCTGTTTTTGTCGGGTGTTAATGTCGGCTTTGCGCCGGTCGGTGCAGGGCTTGGCGGTTCATTGGCAGGTCTTTCTTATAAGTGGATACTCGTTCCGATCGGTATGCTTATCGGCTACTATATAGTCAAGGCCGAGCCTGCTATTCAGGTTTTGAATCACCAGGTCGAGAACGTCACCAACGGTGCTATTTCGGTCAAGGCTATGAACCGCAGTATGTCGATCGGTGTCGCCTGCAGTATCGGTCTTGCGATGTTGAGAATTTTGTCAGGGATTCCCATTCAATGGATAATTATTCCGGGTTACGTAATCGCATTGGCAATGTCACTTTTTGTGCCGAAAATATTTGTCGGTATCGCGTTTGACTCGGGCGGTGTTGCCAGCGGCCCCATGACCTCGACCTTCCTTTTGCCATTGTCTATCGGCGTATGTCAGGCGGTGGGTGGCGACCTTATGACCGATGCTTTCGGCGTGGTCGCGCTGGTTGCGTTGACTCCGCTCATCGCCATTCAGATTATGGGTCTTGTTTATAGATTTAAACTTGAGAAGTTGCAGAAGGCCGCCGTTGTTCCTGCCGGTATTACGGCCGACAGCGACGAGATCGTAGAGTTTTAGGAGGTGTGACGTATGCAGGATATGAAGGTTAAAAAGCGTTATCAGATGTTGGTCCTGATCGCCACTCCCAAACTTGCCGACAAGGCCGCAGAAATGTTTTTGAAAAGCGCTATGCCGATCCAGTACCGACTAAACGGCGAGGGTACCGCTTCGAGTGAAATTATGGATACGTTGGGCTTCGGCGGTATCGACAAGGGTATTTTGCTGGGTGCCGTACCCGAGGACTTCGGTAAAGCAATGCTTAAAAAACTGCACACCGAATTAAGACTTGATTCGGTCAACAGTGGTATCGCATTTACCGTGCCGTTGACGGGGGCAAGTAAATTGGTTGCCAATATGATGGACCACACGGCCGAAAACAGTAAAGAAACACACACAAGAAAGGGTGAAAACGCCATGTCAGATTCCGAACACGCATTGATAGTTGCAATAGTAAACCGAGGCTTCAGCGGTGAGGTTATGGATGCCGCAAGGTCTGAAGGAGCAGGTGGCGGCACCGTTATTCACAGCCGTAGCATCGGCACCGAAGAGGCCAATGCCGTTTGGGGTATTACGGCTCAGGAAGAAAAGGACCTTGTGCTTATTCTGGCCGACGTTGAGAATAAAACCGCCATTATGAGCAAGATCACCGAAACCTGCGGCGTCAATTCCAACGCCAAGGGAACGGTCATTTCGCTCCCCATTGATTCGGTTATGGGAATTTAAGGATATAAAATTTGAAAATCGGTCACGGCAAATTTGCCGTGACCGATTTTTAGGTTAAAGCTCTTCTTCAAGATTGATTATTACGGTACTCATTTTAATATCCAACGCTGTGCAGATTCTGTAAAGCGTTTCAAGGCGGTTTTTGTGGTTGTATAAGGAAAGGGAACAGGCTACTGATGGAAAGCCTATGCGACAGGTGAATTTTATCTTGTAGGGGAAGGCCTCTGCGCCTTCCCGAAATGAGCTTGGCAGTCCACCTTCCTACTCATCTGTCACGGCTGCACGTGCCACCTTCTTTTGGAATCCCTCCACCGCCATTCGGCGGTCCCCCTCCCTTTAACAAGGGAGGCAGATCGGGAAGGCTAAGATTCTTCGCTTCGCTCAGAATGACAAGGGAGGGGAGCTGGTTTTAAGATTCTTCGCTACGACCCTTCGGCGGGGTACGCCTCAGGGCGACACTGCGGTGTCGGCTCAGAATGACAGACCATATAATTTATTGGTTTAATGACGGGCGAACACAGTTCGCCCCTGCGATAGAAAAATTTATATTTGCAGGGATGGGGCTTTGGGGTATTGTTGGTTAGGCATATTGCGGTGTTTGGGGTTGTA
Organism: Clostridia bacterium; assembly: GCA_017629275.1. Classification (GTDB taxonomy): domain Bacteria; phylum Bacillota; class Clostridia; order Oscillospirales; family Acutalibacteraceae; genus UMGS172. The sequence goes on along the minus strand of JAGBXM010000089.1, from coordinate 29,415 downwards.
AAATGGCAATCGTTATGGTAAAATTTATAATGCGGCAGGGGGACCCGATAATTGCGCATTGGCGGCAGGTGACAAGGGTCACTTTAATTATGCCGATCTTTTGTGGGACAAATTACATCAAATTGGAGTGTAGGCTTTGAGGAAAAATGATGCTTTAAGAAAAACGGTGCTGGCGGCCTTGTTTTTAGCCATCGGTATGATATTACCGCTTTTTACCGCGCAGATAAAGGAGATCGGTGACAGTCTGTTGCCGATGCACATACCCGTTATGCTTTGCGGACTTTTGTGCGGTCCGTGGTACGGCGGTTTTATCGGATTGGCATTGCCGTTTATAAGGTCGGTCACCTTCGGAATGCCGCCATTATACCCAAACGCCGTGTGGATGGCTTTGGAACTTGCTACCTACGGCCTTGTTATCGGAGTGGTCTATCGCAGTCTGAAAATTAAGGGCGTGTGGAACACCTACGTAAGCCTTATTATCGCGATGCTTTCGGGCCGCGTGGTGTGGGGTATTGCCAAGGCAGTTTTATTGGGTGTCGGCGGCAAAGCCTTCACCGTTTCGATGTTTATTGTAGGCGGTTTTATTGACGCCGCCTTGGGAATAGTTTTACAGTTGATTTTAATTCCGCTGGTTATGGCGATCGTTGGGAGGTTTTATAATGGCAAAGGTTAGTTTCCCTTACGGTAAAGAGTTTTTGGAGTATGGTTTTGACGAGAAGTCGCTTTTAGGTGTGCTTGAATCGTCTATCGAGGAGTATATCCCTGAATGCTCTGCCGAGGAATTGGTGAAACGGGCAATGGAGAAGCCCGTTGGCTCACCGAGGCTTTCAGAGTTGGCTAAGGGTAAAAAGAACATTGTTATTATTGCGAGTGACCACACACGTCCCGTTCCGAGCAAGGTCATAATTCCGCCGATGCTCGAAGAGATTAAAAGCGTTAATCCCGATGCCGATATTACCGTGCTTATTGCTACGGGTTGTCACCGCGGTACTACACGTGAGGAGTTGGTGGCAAAATTCGGTGAGGATGTTTTAAATCAGGTCAATATTTACGTTCACGATTGCGACGAACGCGACAAGCTGGTAAATTTAGGAGTTTTGCCGTCGGGCGGTGACTGTGAAGTCAACTCCATTGCCGTCAACGCCGACCTGCTTATTGCCGAAGGCTTTATTGAGCCACATTTCTTTGCAGGTTTTTCGGGCGGACGAAAGAGCGTTTTGCCCGGTGTCTGCGGTCGTAATACGGTGCTGAGTAATCATTGTGCCGAGTTTATTGCCGACGGCAATTCGCGCACGGGTATTTTAGACGGCAACCCTATTCATAAGGATATGATTTGGGCGGCCGAAACGGCCAAATTATGTTATATTGTAAACGTTGTGCTCAATGCCGAAAAAGAGGTTATTTACGCCGTGGCGGGTGATACCTTTGAGGCGCACAAAAAGGGTGTTGATTTTCTGCGCGAGCAGTGCGGTGCCAAGGCAAAGCCGGCCGATATCGTGTTGACAACCAACGGCGGTTATCCGCTCGACCAGAACGTTTATCAGTCGGTCAAGGGTATGACGGCGGCCGAGGCCACCGTTAAGGATGGCGGCGTCATCATTATGATGGCCAAGGCGGGCGACGGTGTCGGCGGTGACCATTTCTACCGTCAGATGGCCGAGGAGTCCGACCTTAACAAAATTATGGATGAGCTGATGAGCCGCGGTCGCAACGAGACCCTGCCCGACCAATGGATGACGCAGATTCTGACCCGAATTCTGCTTCGCGCAAGTGTTATCTATATTTCGGATGCACCCGATAACATCATCAGAGATATGCATATGATCCCTGCACATTCGATTGATGAAGCAATGAAAAAGGCTAAAGAAATCTTAGGTCGCGAGGACGTCACGGTGACGGCCATCCCCGACGGAGTTGCGGTTGTTGTTGAAAGGTAGGGTTAATGTTATGAGAGTAATGACGTTTAACGTTCAACATTGTCTGGATTTTATCAAAAAGGAAATCAACGTTGATCTTTTTGCCGAGGCTATAAGAAAACAAAACGTTGATGTGTGTTGTCTTAATGAGGTCTACAACGAGGGGCCGAGAGAACGCAACACCGATCAGTCGGGTTATATTGCTGAAAAGTTAGGGTTCTATCCCTTCTTCGGTGAGGCCATAAAAGTGGGTGGGGAAAACCCTTATGGCATTGCGATGGTCAGCCGTTTTGCTTTTAAGTCGGTTGAAAAGGTCGATATTCCCGACAGAGATACCGACAAGCCGCGTTTTGAACACCGTTGTTGTATAAAGGCGGTCGTTGAGGTTGACGGACAGGACGTTACGGTCATCAACTCGCATTTCGGTCTTAACGACGGCGAAAAACAAAGCGCTGTTGAGACGGTCTGCCGACTGGTCGGTGAGTGTGAGACCCCCGTTATTGTGACGGGCGACTTTAATATGCAACCCGACAATGAGATTTTACGCCCGTTGTTCGAGTGCTTGAAGGATACCACCGAGCTTGATAAGGGCCAGACCAACACCTTCCGTTCGGATGATCCGACTCGCAAGATAGATTACATACTTTATAAAGGACTTCGGTGTGTATCGTGCGAGACGGTAAACGAAATTTATGCCGACCATCTGCCGATAGTGGCTGAGTTTAAATTTTAAAAATATTAAGGAAAGTTTGATGGGAAAGTTTCAAGGATTTCTTTTGTGCACCGACCTTGACGGCACCTTCTGGGGACAGGGTGCCGAGGTTGAGAACCAAAAGGCGGTTGAATATTTTATCGAAAACGGCGGACGATTCAGTTTTGCGACGGGCCGCACGGTCGATTTTATACGCGAAAAGCCGTTTTTTTCAATAATCAATGCGCCGACCTGCCTTTTTAACGGCACGGTGGTGTATGATTTCAAGCAGGATAAGATACTGCGTGAGCGACGTCTTGACTATACCGTCCGCGAGTTTCTCGATGTGGTGCGTGACCAATTGTGTGACGTTCAGAAGCTGGTTTTGTACCGCGACATTCACGACGGCGGCACGATGTATTTTGATATAGAGTCGTTACCCGAAAGTGTTCTTGATCTGTATTGTTTAAAGTTGCTTTGCGTTTTTGAGTCACCCGAAAGGACGTTGGATTTCAAGCGCTACTGTCAGCGTCTTCCGTATTTTAAAGACACCTATCTTTCAAGGTCGTGGGATCACGGACTTGAATTCAATTCGAAAGACGGCACAAAGGGTGACGCATTATGCTTTATAAAGGAAACGTTGGGTGATATTTCGGTTTCGGTCGGTATCGGGGACTATGATAACGATATTACGTTGGTACAACGCGCCGATATCGGTGTGGCGGTCGAAAATGCGGTAGAAGAAGTAAAAAATGCTGCCGACTGGCAGGTCGGACATTTTACAAAATGTGCCGTTAAAGAGCTTATCGAAAGGCTTGAAGTTGAAATAGATAAAGGTACTTTCAAATGAAAAAGGTTTTGTTAAAGGTTTTGCGGTGGGCGGTGCTGATACTTGGTGTGCTTGTCACAGCCAATGCGGTGTTTATGACCTTTGTATCTAACCGCACGTTGGGGGTCTATCTGACCTATGCGTTGGGTCTTATATTTTTGGCTGTCGGTATTTTTTATAAATTCGTATGCTTAAAGCTTCCCAAAGTGATACTGTGGATATTTATCGGCGGCCTCATATTCGTTTTCGGTTTTGTTTCGTTTCTTTATGCTTACGGTATGACCGACAACGTCAGTTACAAAGAAGATGCGGTAATCGTCCTGGGCGCGGGAATACACGGCGAAAACGTGAGTTTGACTTTGAAAAACCGACTCGACAAGGCGGTGGAATACCACGGAAAAAATCCCGATGCTTTAATTGTCGTTTCGGGCGGTCAAGGCTATCAGGAGGATATTTCGGAGGCCTTGGCGATGGAACGGTATTTAGTCGGGGCGGGTGTTGAACCGTCGGTCATCATAAAAGAGGACAGGTCGACCAGTACGGCCGAGAATTTTAAGTTCTCGAAAAACATTCTTGATAAAAGGTTTGACAGAGAATATAAATGTGTTTATATCACCAATGATTTTCATATTTTGCGCGCAGGGTTTGTGTCGCGTCAGCAAGGCTTCTCTAAAATGTCGCATATTCACAGCGGCGCACCGTTTTACACGGTGCTTCCCAACGGAATGAGAGAAGTATTGGCGGTTATGAAATATCTTGTGTTTGGATGAAAAAACAGTTGCTTGAGCGAATCAAGCAACTGCCTTTTTTATTTGTTTTGTATCTCGCATTCGATTTTGTAGTGCTCGCGGGAGAATTTGCTTAAGGTTTCAAGGTAGGTATCGGGGTCGACGAGGTAGCATAATCCGTGCCCTGCATTCGGCATAGTGACGAGTTGCTTGTCGGATTTCAAGACGTTATAGTTTTCGACGCTCATATTGCACGGAACAAAGTCGTCGGCCTCACCGTGGTAGAAAATAACGGGAAGAGAGGTTTTTTCCAAAGCCTCTGTTGCGGAGGTCTCTTCAAGGTCAAAGCCACCGTAGATTTTGGCGCCCAGCCTCACAAACGGATAGAGGAGGTTTTCGGGCAACTTCATTTGGTGAATAACCTTTTTGATGATGGCCTTGGCCGAGGAAAAACCGCAGTCGGCAAGAATACCCACAACGTTATCGGGAAGCGGCTCGGCCGATGCCATAAGTGCGGTCGAAGCGCCCATTGAAATGCCGCAAAGAATAATTTTAGCTTCGGGGTCGATATTTTCCAATATGTAGCCGACCCATTTAAGACAGTCTTTTCGCTCATTTATGCCGAAGGTTATAACGTGACCTTCGCTTTTGCCGCAACCGCGTTGGTCGATTATAAGACAGCTTCTTCCCAAAGAAAAGCAACGCTGAATACCGCCGCAGAGGTCTCGTTCGGCGCTTCCGCGGTAGCCGTGCATCATCAGTTCTATGGGTGCGCCTTTTTTAAATTCATAAAATTTTCCGTGAAGCGTCAGTCCGTCAAACGAGGTTATCTCACATTCGCGGCAGGTCATGGAGCGCGCCTCCTTCATCCATTTTATCATCTGTTCGCGGTGAGGCTCGTAAATATGCCCCGGCGGAATGTCAAACTCGGGTGCGTTTTTGGGCGCTTTCCGTGATGTGAAAAACGCCATATAAAAACAAATAAACGACGCTAAAAATATCAAAAAAATTATTCCGACTGTAACGCCCAATATTATCCACAAAGCGGTCATAATATCATCTCCGCAAAGTATTATACTATTTTTAAATATCATTTTCAATTATGATTTTGCGTTCGGTTGTTATAAAGCATAAAGTTCTTGATTTTTATATGGCTTTCCGTTACAATCAATTTGAAGGTTGAGAAATTTTTGAGAGGTTGAGGATTTTGAGAACGAAAGATATTGAGGTAAATTACAAAAATAAAAAACGGTACAAAACCGCAAAATATCCCATAAGACAGCCGCTCTTTTTGTCGTGGCTTATTTCTATTCTGTCGTGGATAATGCTTATTGGTAAAAAGTATAAGATCGAAAAGGTTAATATGGAGGGGCTTAAAGGCCCTTATATGTTGCTCAGCAACCACATGTATTTTATCGACTTTGAGTTGACGGCTGTCGGTCTTTTCGGCAAACCGATGAACAACGTTGTCAGTATTGACGGATATTATCGCAGACCGTGGCTGATGGAACTTATCGGTGCCATCTGTACTCGAAAATACGTTATGGACCTGCACCTTATCAAGTCGATAAATAAGGTTTTAAAACGCGGCGACGTGCTTTCGATGTACCCTGAGGCAAGGTATTCACCGTGCGGTATTACTTCGTATATCCCTGAGTCGTTGGGTAAGCTTATCAAGATGAACAAGGTGCCGGTCGTTGCCGTTGTGCATCATGGAAACTATCTGCACTCGCCGTTCTGGAACTTCCGTCAGAAGCGTAAGGTTCCGCTTCATACCGTTATGACGCAGATACTTACTGCCGAGGATGTTGAGCGAATGACTCCGTCTGAGATTCACGAGGCGGTCAAAAATGCGTTGCAGTATGATGAATATAAGTATCAGAAGGAAAACGGTATTTTGATTACCGAACCGTTCAGAGCCGAAGGTCTGCACAAGATACTTTATCAGTGCCCCCATTGCAAGACCGAGTCCAAAATGGCTTCGAAGGGAACCGAAATTTTCTGTGAGGAATGCGGTAAGCGTTGGAATTTGTGTGAGGATGGAAGTCTTGAGGCGCTTTCGGGCGAGACCGAGTTCGACAACGTCCCCGATTGGTTCAGATGGGAACGCAGTGAGGTCGAAAGGCAGATCGAAAACGGGGAATATTTCTTCTCGGACGAGGTCGAGGTCTATTCAATGCCGCGTTGCTGGAGGTTTGAGACCTTGGGCAAGGCAACCGTGACCCACGATATTGAAAACGGATTTACCCTGGAGGGCCATTACAACGGTGAAAACTATCATATCAACCGTAATCCGCAGCAGACCAACAGTCTGCATATCGAGTATGATTATTGCTATCTGAAGCCTGTTGACTGTTTCGACATTTCAACCGAAAACGATTCGTTTTATTGTTATCCCACGAATGCCAGAAACGTTATTACCAAATTGGCCTTTGCCACCGAAATACTGTATGAACGCAGTATGAACAAAATAAAAGAACCAACCGAAAAGGTTAACTAAATACAAGAGCCTTCCTCATCAGAGGAAGGCTCTTGTATTTGCGGACGATATTTAAAGATTGAAAACAGTTTTGATAATTGAAAAAAATCGGGAATAATATTTTTAGCATTAAGTATCGAAAGGATGACTTTTATGGTAGAGCAGGATACCGTTAAATTATTGCGCGAGTGTGACGCAGGTGTGAATATGGGGATAAGCTCCATTGACCAGGTGAGGGATCACGTGAGATCAGAACGCTTGAAGGATTATCTCGTTGAGTGCCGACGTGAACACGATAAGCTTAATTCCGAGGTGCAAAGCCTTTTGGACAAGTATGGTGATGACGGCAAAAACCCCAATCCGGTAGCCAAAGGCATGTCGTGGATCAAGACCGAGGTGAAACTCGGAATGGATGATTCCGACAGTACCGTTGCCGACCTTATGACCGACGGCTGCAATATGGGCGTGAAATCCTTGAACCGTTATCTCAATGAGTACAAGGCGGCCGATGAAGTGTCCAAGGATATTACCAAAAGGCTTATAAAGTTAGAGGAAGGCCTCGCAAAGGATATAAGGGGATATCTTTGATTTTAAAGGCTTGACATTTTGAAATTGCGGTGGTAATATAATTAAAACAAACCGTTGAGGCGGAGATAACGGCGACAAATGCCTTTACAGAGAGTCCGTGGTGCTGAGAATCGGGCGTGAAACAGGTCGTCAAATGGACCGCTGAGGGTGCAGTGAAAAGGGTGACCTTAGTATTCTGCAACGTGTGGGCTACGTTAGTGCCGAGGGTATGAAGTACCTTTTAAGTGCGTGTTTTACACGAATCAAGGTGGCACCGCGGATAATTCGTTTATTCGTCCTTGGCAGTTTTACTGCCGAGGACTTTTTTGTTGCAAAGGAAGGATTTTTGTGGTACTATTGACCAAGCGATGGCGTGATAATAAATTGTTATAGTTTTTGTTTACATTTAACAAGCGGAACGGCGAACTTCCTCAGTCACGACTGCGTCGTGCCAGCTCCCTCGGGGAGGGAGCCTGTGTCGTTCCCTACAATACATATATTGGAGGATTTTTATAATGAAACTTAACGGTGTGGATTTTGATACATATTTTAACAATTATCCCGACAAGGACGGATATTTTGGGAAATACGGCGGTGTATTTATTGACGAAAAGCTCAAGGCTGCAATGGCCGAAATCACCGAGGCTTATTTCTCGATCTGTCAGTCGCGTAAGTTTATTGCAGAGCTTCGCAGAATCAGAAAAGAGTTCCAGGGCAGACCGACCCCGGTCACCCACTTAGAAAGACTGTCGGATGCTTTGGGCGGTAAGGTTCAGCTTTATGCAAAGCGTGAGGACCTTAACCATTCGGGCGCACACAAACTCAATCACTGTATGGGTGAGGCCTTGCTTGCAAAGTATATGGGCAAGAAAAAGGTCATTGCCGAAACGGGCGCAGGTCAGCACGGTGTGGCTTTGGCTACCGCCGCCGCTTACTTCGGTCTTGAGTGCGATATTTATATGGGTAGTGTTGACATTAAGAAACAGGCTCCCAACGTGGCACGTATGAAAATCTTGGGTGCCAACGTTGTCGAGGTCACCCATGGTCTTAAAACCTTGAAAGAGGCCGTTGACGCCGCTTTTGATGCTTACAGCAAGGAATATAAGGATTCTATCTACTGCATCGGCTCGGTTTTAGGCCCCCATCCGTTCCCGATGATGGTTCGTGACTTCCAGAGTGTTGTCGGTATTGAGGCAAGAGAGCAGTTTATTGATATGACGGGTCATCTGCCGTCCTCTATCGTTGCCTGTGTCGGCGGCGGCTCCAATGCGGCAGGTCTGTTTGCAGGATTCTTAAACGATCCTGTTGATATTTACGGTGTTGAGCCTTTGGGACGCGGTCCCAAGCTCGGTGACCACGCTGCAAGTCTTAAATACGGCACCGAGGGCATTATGCACGGCTTCAACAGTATAATGCTTAAGGACGAAAACGGCGAACCCGCTCCCGTTTACTCGGTAGCTTCGGGTCTCGACTATCCGTCCTCCGGCCCCGAACACGCATTTTTGCAGGAGCTCGGCCGTGTCAAGTACGACGTTATCAACGACGACGAGACTATTGACGCATTCTTCAAGCTGGCCCGCTTAGAGGGTATTATCCCTGCAATTGAGTCTTCACACGCGGTTGCATTCGGTATGAAGCTGGCAAAGAGAATGGACCATGGCTCAATACTTATTAACCTTTCGGGTCGCGGCGACAAGGATATGGATTATATCCTTGAAAATTACGGCATCCCCGAGTGTGACAAGAAATAATAAGAAACAACAAGATATGCAGTGGTTGTGCCTTTGAACGGCACAACCACTATATTTTGTGTATAGGATGTTGTCGAACCTCAAAATTTTGTGTAAATTTATGTAATTTGGGTGTTGACAAACTGCCATATAGTGTGTATAATAAGCATACTACAACAACATTTACATGACTGACGGAGAAGGGCGAAAACGCCCGGGGAATGTAAATGCGACAGGCACCAAGGTGCTTTATGCCGACCGTCTGGCCAGATCAGTTTGCATTTACAAACTGACCTGTCTTTTTGTTTATTAGAGTTTCCCTTTAAAGGAGGAATTTTGTTATGGAGCACAAGAATTGGAACGGCTTTAATGCAGGTCGTTGGCAGGATGAGATCAACGTTCGCGATTTTATTCAAGTTAACTATTGTGAATATAAGGGTGACGGTGCATTTCTGGCTTCGTCGACCAAACGTACCGATGGTTTGATGGATAAGGTTCAGGAGTTGTTTAAGCTTGAACGTCAGTACGGCGGTGTATTGGATATTGATACCGCCACGGTATCGTCTCTGACCGCTTTTTCGCCCGGATATATTGATAAGGAGCAGGAGCTTATCGTCGGAATGCAGACCAACCGCCCCTTGAAGCGTTCGGTCAATCCGTTCGGCGGTATGCGTATGGTCCGTCAGGCCTGCGAGGCTTACGGCTATAAGCTGTCGAGTAAGGTCGAGGAGGAATTCCGTTACAGAACCACCCATAACGACGGCGTTTTCAGAGCATATACCGATGAAATGCGCCAGGCAAGAAAGTGCCACGTTATCACGGGTCTGCCTGATGCCTACGGCCGCGGACGTATTATCGGTGACTACCGCCGTGTTGCGCTTTACGGTGTAGATAAGCTTATTGAGGAAAAGAAAAAGGACAAGCATGCATTGTCCGGCGAGGCTTTTAATACCGAGAATATCCGTCTTGACGAAGAGCTTTATAAGCAGATATCGTTTTTAGGTTATCTGAAGGAAATGGCCGCGATGTACGGCTTTGATATAAGTCAACCTGCAAAGAATGCCAAAGAGGCCATTCAGTGGACCTATTTTGCCTACCTCGGAGCCATCAAGGAGCAGAACGGCGCCGCTATGTCGTTGGGCAGAGTCAGCACCTTCTTTGACATTTATATTGAACGTGATATTAAAAACGGAGTACTGACCGAAGAGGGCGCACAGGAGTTGCTTGACCATTTCGTTATGAAGCTTCGTATCGCCCGTCACCTTCGCACACCCGAATACAACGAACTGTTCGGCGGCGACCCGATGTGGATCACCGAGGCGGTCGGCGGTATGGGTGAGGACGGACGTACTCTGGTCACCAAGTCGAGCTTCAGAATGCTCAACACACTTTACACCCTCGGTTCTTCGCCCGAGCCTAACCTGACCGTTTTGTGGTCGACGGCTTTGCCCGAAGGCTTCAAAAAATTCTGTGCTAAGGTTTCGAGTGATACCGATTCCATTCAGTACGAAAACGACGACGTAATGCGTCCCATTTACGGTGACGATTATGCCATCGCCTGCTGCGTTTCGGCTATGAAGCTCGGCAAACAGATGCAGTTCTTCGGCGCGAGGTGCAACCTTGCCAAGCTTTTGCTTATTGCCATTAACGGCGGTTACGATACCACCAGCGGTATACACATCGGTCCGCAGATGCCGGTGTTAGACGGTGACAAACTCGATTACGATACCGTTATGGAGCGTTATGATATTTATATCGAGTGGTTGTCCAGACTGTACGTCAACACTATGAATATCATTCACTATATGCACGACAAGTATGCCTATGAGAAGATTCAGATGGCTCTGCACGATACCGACGTCGAGCGTTTTATGGCTTTCGGCATTGCCGGTCTTTCGGTCGTTGCCGACTCGTTGAGCGCCATTAAATTTGCCAACGTTCAGCCTGTTAAGGATGATAACGGATTTATCGTTGACTTTAAGACAAGCGGCGATTTCCCGAAATACGGCAACGATGACGACCGTGTTGACCTTATCGCCAAGGATATGACCCATAAGGTTATCACCGAGCTTCGCAAGACTCCGACCTATCGCAAGGCAATTCACACCTTGTCGGTATTGACCATTACCTCCAACGTTATGTACGGACGCAATACGGGTGCTACTCCCGACGGTCGAAAGGCCGCGGCTCCGTTTGCTCCGGGTGCCAATCCTATGCACAACCGTGAGGAAAACGGTGCGTTGGCTTCACTTAATTCGGTTGCGAAGTTAAGCTACGATGATTGCCGTGACGGTATCTCCAACACCTTCTCGATCACTCCCGAAGCATTGGGTAAGACCGAGACGGAGCGTGTTGACAATCTCGTTTCTATCCTTGACGGATATTTTGCCAAGAAGGCGCATCACATCAACGTCAACGTTTTAAACAGAGAGACGCTTATGAAGGCTTATGAGGACCCCGAGGCATATCCTAACCTGACCATCCGCGTTTCGGGTTATGCCGTCAACTTCCATAAGCTGTCGCGTGAACAGCAACGCGAGGTCATAAGCCGTACCTTCCACGTGGCGTTATGATAGGAAGAATACATTCGTTTCAGAGCCTCGGCACCGTCGACGGACCCGGTGTGAGATTTGTGGTTTTTATGCAAGGATGCCCGTTGAGATGCGGATGCTGTCACAACCCCGACACGTGGGAATTTTCGGGCGGTGAGCAATATACACCCCACGAGGTTTTGAAAAGAATAGTTCGGTTTAAGGAATACTTCGGAAGCACGGGCGGCGTGACCGTTTCGGGCGGTGAACCGCTGTTGCAGGCCGAATTTGTCAAGGAACTTTTCGAACTGTGCCACAAGAATGGGATAAACACCTGTCTTGATACTTCGGGTTGCCTGTTGGACGGTTCGGTCAAAGAGCTTTTAAAGGTTTCCGACCGAGTGTTGCTTGATATTAAATATACAAATGAAGAGCTTTACCGTGAACACGTCGGATGTGAACTGTCGGATGTTTTGGAATTTTTAAAAATTCTCGACAGTGAAAAGATCCCGACCACCTTGCGTCAGGTCATAATCCCAACCTTAAACGACGGCGAATCGGATGTAATGCAACTGAAGGCGGTTGCCGAAGGTGTGGCTTGTGTCGACAAAATCGAACTGTTGCCGTTTAAGAAGATCTGCTCGGTAAAGTACGGTCAAATGGGTATCCCGTTTAGGTTTGAAGATTTTCCTGAACCGTCGGCGGAACAAATGGACCGATTGAATATTTTGGTAAAACAGGGTGCTTTATGAAGAAGGATTTTAAGGTTTTAAAAAGTATTATAATCTGGGTCGTTGTTGCACTGATTGTTTTGGCAACGGTGTTGGCCGTTGTGTTTACGCTCAAAGACAACGGCGGTGACAAGAACTCAAAATTGCCGCAGCCTTCGTCTTCAACCGTGACATCTTCGGACGATTCGTCCTTCATATTTGAGGACAGTTCGGCCGATTGGTCGAGCGTTATCGCAAACGGAGGTTTACCTAATATCGGCAACGGCAGTAAGTTAGAACTGCCCGATGATGAGTTTTAAAAATTACGGTCAGCGTGGTTTCACGTTGACCGTTTTCTTTTTATGTTGACTTTAAATACCAATTTATGTATAATGACAATGTTGTTTAAATGGGATATTCTGGCTTTTATAAAGGGGGAGGCAAGGTATGGAATTCATTGAAAAAATTGTCGGTCAGTTAAACGATGCATTATACAGTTACATACTTATTATTATTCTTGTTTTAGGCGGTCTTTATTTTACCGTAAGAACGAGGTTTGTTCAGTTCAGATTACTGAAAGAGCAGTTTAAGGCGGTCGGTGAAAAGACCGACAGCAACGGTGTCTCGTCGTTTCAGGCACTTATGGTATCGACGGCATCACGCGTCGGCACGGGCAATATTGTCGGTGTTTCGAGTGCGTTGTGTCTCGGCGGCTTCGGTTCGGTTTTCTGGATGTGGGTCATTGCCGTTATCGGCGGTGCTTCGGCCTTTGTCGAAAGTACTTTGGCGCAAATTTTTAAAAGAAAAGGTCCCGAGGGCAGTTTCGGCGGCCCTGCATATTATATAGAGGCGGCTTTTAAAAAGCGTTGGTTGGCGGTTGTGTTCACGGTCATTCTGATGTTGACCTACGGTGTAGGCTTCAATATGTTGGCGTCTTATAACCTGCAGTCGACCTTCAGTGGGTTTGAGTTCTATGATGCCGATAAAACTCCGTGGATAATCGGTCTTATTATCGCCATTTTGGTCGGTTACTGTCTTATAGGCGGTGGCAAGCGTATCGTCAAGGTCACAGGTTGGATGGTTCCGGTGATGGGCATTGCCTACGTTTTGATAGCGTTATTTATTATTGTTATCAACATTGATTTGTTGCCCGGCGTTTTCAAGACCGTTTTTACCGAGGCCTTTAATTTTAAGGCTATCTTCGGCGGATTTACGGGTTCTTGTATTATGTACGGTATCAAGCGTGGCCTGTTTTCTAACGAAGCGGGTGTCGGTTCGGCTCCCAACGCTTCGGCGGCGGCCGAGGTCAAGCACCCCGTAAAGCAGGGTCTTGTTCAGGTTTTGTCGGTTTTTATTGATACTGTTGTCATCTGCAGTGCCACCGCGTTTATGTGTATGTGTTCGGGCGTTGAGCCGAGTAAAGAGCTGGAAGGTGCACCGTTTGTTCAAGCATCTTTGAAAGCTGTGTTGGGTGACTTTGGCCCGATATTTATTGCTGTGGCTATGGTTTTGTTTGCATTTACGACATTGCTTGGCAACCTTTTCTACGTTGATAAGTGTTGGAACTATCTCTTTAAAAGAGAGCCGGGCAAAGTCTTTATGGTCGTTTATCGCATTGCGGCGGCTTTGCTTATCTTTGTCGGAGCAGGTTTGTCGGCCAAGTTCTTGTGGAACGTTGCCGACGTTCTGATGGGCCTTATGACGGTTATAAATATGCCGGTCATAATTGTTCTGGGAAAATACGCATTCAGAACGCTTAAGGATTACGAAAAGCAACGTAAAGAGGGCAAGGTGCCCGAATTCAAGGCGAAGGACATTGATCTGCCTTATAAAACCGATTATTGGAATTGATTTGATAAATAAAGTGTCATCCTGAGCGTAGCGAAGGATCTTACCAAAAGATTCTTCGCCCCAAAGGGCTCAGAATGACAATTCTGATATTGTTTTGGAGGACAATATGATCTGCAACAACATACTTGAGGCTATGGGTAACACGCCTATTATCCGTTTGTCGAGAATGGGCGATCCCGACTCGGCCGAGATACTCGTAAAATTTGAAGGACTCAACGTCGGCGGTTCGATCAAGACTAGAACGGCTTATAATATGATACTCGATGCCGAGAAAAAGGGCATTATCAACAAGGACACCGTTATTGTTGAGCCGACCAGCGGTAACCAGGGCATCGGTCTTGCTTTGGTGGGCGCCGTAAGAGGCTACAAGACCAAGATAATTATGCCCGACTCGGTCAGCGAGGAACGCAGAAAACTGGTCAATCACTACGGTGCCGAGGTCATTTTGGTACACGACGCGGGCAACATCGGTGAGTGCATTGAGGAGTGTGTAAATCTGGCACTTAAAATGCAGTCTGAGGATAAAAACGTGTTCGTTCCGCAACAGTTTGAGAACCCTGCCAACCCGTCCATTCAACGTGAACAGACGGCAATGGAGATCATCAATGCCGTAGGTAAACCCATTCACGGTTTCTGTTCGGGAATCGGTACGGGTGGTACCATTACGGGTATCGGTGAGGTTTTGAAGGCCCACAATCCCGATATGGAGATCTGGGCGGTCGAACCCGAAAATGCGGCTATGCTTTCGGGCGGTTCAATCGGAACCCATATTCAGATGGGTATCGGAGACGGTGTTATCCCGAAGATTTTAAATCTTGATATTTACAGTGACATTTGCATTATCAAAGATGATGAGGCCATCACCACCGCCAAGGAGCTTGCCTCCAAAGAGGGAATTATGTGCGGTATTTCGAGCGGCACCAACGTTGCGGCTGCTATAAAATTAGCCAAAAAATTGGGTAAGGGCAAAACGGTCGTGACCGTTCTGCCTGACACCGCCGAGCGATATTTCTCAACACCGTTGTTTGAATAAAACCATCTAAACAAGAAGCCACCGACAACAGTCGGTGGCTTCTTTGATTTCCCTGTTGGGGAAGGCTAAAGATTCTTCGCTCTGCTCAGAATGACAGATCGGAGTGATCGGGATGTTGAAAATTGATATTTTCTTGACGAACTTCAATATATAAAGTATACTATACTTGTTAAAATAATGCACCTTGGGTGCTCTGAAAGGTATGTGGTTTGATGGATCAGAAGTATGATGCTTTGTTTACCCCTTGGAAAATCGGTAACGTTGAGATCAAGAACCGTATAGTTATGTGTCCGATGGGCGGCACCTCGCTGTTCGGTTGGTTTGAGCTTACGGGTTGCGGTTTTGACAAGGAGGCTGCCAAGTTGTTCCTCGAAAGAGCCAACAACAACGTCGGTCTTATTATTCCCGGTATTGCGCCTTTGCGCGACACCTTCTGGGGCAAGTGGCTGTGGCAGAACCCGAAAATGTTTGAAGAACTCAAAGAGTTTATGGAGGAAATTCACAAGACGGGTGCTAAATTGTTTATTCAGTTGACCGCAGGTATGGGCCGTTCGTGGGCCATAACCGAGTTGGTTGCACCGCTTCATAAAAATAAGTTTACAAGAGCGTTGGTCAAGCCGATCATTGACACCTCGCACGAATTGGCTTCTCCGAGCGAACAGCCTTCACGTTGGGCGCACGATATCATCTGCCCCGAAATGACCAAGGGTCAGATTCACGAGATTATCGAGGCTTTTGCCAAGACGGCTAAATTGTGCCGCGATGCAGGTGTTGACGGTGTTGAGGTCCACGCGGTTCACGAGGGTTATCTTCTTGACCAGTTCTCGATAGAATTTTTCAACAAGCGTACCGATGAGTACGGCGGTAGTTTTGAAAACCGTTACCGTTTCGCCGCCGAGGTCGTAAAGGCTATCAAGGAGTCCTGCGGTGAGGATTTCCCCGTGTCCTTGCGTTACTCGGTCGAGTCCAAGATGAAGGGCTTCTGCGAGGGCGCAATGCCCGGTGAGGACTACACCGAGGTCGGACGCGGAATGCAAGAGTCCGAAAGAGCGGCAAAATACTTGCAGGATGCGGGTTATGATATGCTTAACGCCGACAACGGCACCTACGACTCGTGGTATTGGGCACATCCGCCTATGTATATGCCCGAAAACTGTAACTTAGAGGACGTTGCACACATTAAGAATTTTGTTGATATTCCCGTCGTCTGCGCAGGCCGTATGGATCCCGAAGTCGGTGCCAAGGCCGTTGCCGACGGCAAGATAGACGGTGTGGGTATTGCACGTCAGTTCCTTGTAGACCCCGAGTGGATAACTAAATTGATTGAGGACCGACTTGAGGACATCAAGCCGTGTATCTGCTGTCACGCAGGTTGCTTTAACTTCTCGTCGAGTAAGGGTCACGCCAATACGCAGAACCTTACCGATACTATGGGACTTTCGCGTTGTGCGTTGAATCCCGAGACTATGCAGTCTAAAAAGTATTGCGTAAAGCCCGCTAAAAAGTCCAAGAAAATCGCCGTTATCGGCGGCGGTATCGGCGGTATGGAGGCCGCAATTCTTTGCACGAAGCGCGGTCATAAGGTCACCATTTATGAAAAGACCGATGCTTTGGGCGGTGTGTTTGTCGCCGCCGCGGCTCCGTCTTTTAAGGAAAAGGACCGCGCACTTATTCAGTGGTACATACGTGAGGTCAATAAGCACGGTATAGAGGTTAAGTTCAATACTGAAATTACCGACGTAAAGATACTTGATGCCGATGAGATCATCGTTGCGACCGGTGCTAAAGCAAAAAATATTCCTGTCAAGGGTGTTGACAAGACGATCGAGGCTATCGACTATCTGCTGGGTAACAAAACGGTCGGTGATAACGTTGTGGTTATCGGCGGCGGTCTGACGGGTTGCGAAATTGCTTATGACCTTTACTTAAACGGTAAGAAGCCGACGATAGTTGAAATGCAGGATGACCTGGTCACAACACCCGGTATCTGTCTTGCCAACACTAGTTTCTTGCGTGATTTCTTTAAGACTAACTGTGTTCCTGTTCATCTTGAGACCTCGTTGTCGGAGGTCGGTGACGGTTTTGTTGTGCTTAAAGGCAAGGACGGTAACGAGTTTAAGGTCGAGTGCGACTCGGTCGTTATGTCGGTCGGTTATAATCCTGCACCTGTTGCCAAGAAAAGCGGCAAGGTTCACGTTATCGGCGATGCCAAGGCGGTCGGAAACCTTCGTACCGTTATCTGGGGTGCCTGGGACGTTTGTATGAAGATTTGATTTTTTAAATTTCAAGGATTTATAATTGTAGGGGTCGGCGCCTTCGACGACCCGTGATTGTAGGGACCGCCGTCCTCGGCGGTCCGAAATATAAAGGAGTGGATTTTATGCAGTTAACCGCAGAACAGCAGGCAATACTTGACGGTGCCAAAGGCGAAACTATGGCCAAGGTTATGAAAACTATGGTTATGTACGGTGATGCTTTTGAGGCTGAAAAGTTGGTGCCTATTACATCGGATTATAACCACCTTGTTACCTCTTTCGGCCTTAAGGTTATGTCTCCCGTATACGATCTTATGCAACAGTTACTCGATGCAGGTGTTGCTTCCGGTCAGAAGTTTTCGGTCGACCCGAGACCTATTGACAAGAACGTTCCTGCTAACCTTTTGCAGAATATTGTTTTTAACAAATTGATGTATTCGAAGCAGGATTTTTATGAAGGTCAGCTTGAAAAGCTGGGTATTATGGATAAGGATGCCTTTACCTGCACCTGCTATATGGACGAGGTCGGCAACAAGCCTAAGAAGGGCGATGTTTTGTCTTGGGCAGAGTCCTCGGCGGTCGTTTACGCCAACTCTGTATTAGGTGCAAGATGCAACCGTAACTCGGGTATTATTGATATTATGGGCTCCATTGTCGGTTACGTTCCGTATTTCGGTTTGCTCACCGACGAGGGAAGAAAGGCTACCTGGGTGGTCAGAATTGAGACCACCAAAAGACCAGAAGCACAGCTTCTGGGCTCGGCTATCGGTATGAAGGTTATGGAGGATGTTCCGTATATTGTCGGTCTCGACAAGTGGATCGGAACCGAACTCGACGATGCCGCCTGTACCTACCTGAAGGACTTCGGTGCGGCTACTGCGTCTAACGGTGCGGTCGGCCTTTACCATATTGAAAACCTCACTCCCGAGGCTAAAGAACAGGGAACCGACCTTATTGTAGAGGGCGCTAAGGAATACATTATTGACGATGCCGAGCTCCAGAGGGTTAAAGCAAATTATCCCGTGGTCTGGAAGAATCCCGATGCCACCCCGAAGCTTTGCTTTATGGGTTGTCCGCATATGAGTCTTGAACAGTTGAAGTCCTGGACAGACAAAGTAGAGGCCGCTTTGAAGGAATACGGCAACAAAAAGGTTGTTATTCCGACCGTATTTACCGCCGCCCCCAAGGTGCTTGAGGAGTTTAACAAAACTGAGTATGCCGAGCGTTTGAAGGCAACGGGTGTTATTACTTCCTACATCTGTCCGTTGATGTATATGAATAATCCGCTGTGCAAAAAGATGCCGGTCATTACGTCGTCTAACAAGTTGCGTACCTATACTTCGGCACGTTATTATACCGACGATGAGATACTTGTAGCCATCACCAAGGGAGGTAAGTAAGATGAGAGAATTTAAAGGACGTGTAGTTACTCCCGGAACGGTCACCGCAGAGGCGGTCGTAACCCGTCAGGGCTTCAATACCTTAGCTTCAATGCAGATGGCTTTGCAGTTCGGTGATAAGAAGGTCAAGTGCGGAGACCAATCCAACCCCGACCTTTACGAAAAACCGTTGTTCAATAAGGCACTTTGTCTGCCGCAGACCATTGGCTCGACCACGGGCGGTCTTGTGCTTTACTGTGCCTGCGCAATGGGCCGTCAGCCTGCCTGTATGCTGTTTGCTAACCACATTGACTCGTTGGCCGCCGCAGGTGCGGTTCTTGCCGACGTTTGGGTCGACGGAGTTACCATGCCGGTTATCGACTGTCTCGGCGACGAGTTTTTGGAATACGTCAAGGACGGTATGAGCATTACCGTAAAGGACGACGGAACGGTCGTTGTGGATTGACGCTATTGAGTGAATTAAAAGCCTTCGGTGACCCGAAGGCTTTTTTGTAACCGACCTTTGGTTTTAACATAAAATGGAATGGGGATTTCCCCTTCAAATTAAAAATAAAGGACGGTTTTTTATGAGAGATTATGATTCCTGTAATCTGTGCCAAAGATCGGGTTGCACCTTCGCAGTGCCCGGCGTTCTTGCTGTTTTGCTTTTCGCAGTTATCGGTCTTTTGGTCGGTGCCGCCATTTCGGCAATCATTCTTGCCAACATTGCCGCGTTTATCGTTTTGGCAGTTGTGCTTGCAGTGGCGCTCGGTATCTGGGCGATAGTCCGCTTCTGCCGTTGCAGATGTCAAAGGGATTAAATTAAGGAGGGCAAACGCCCTCCTTTTTGCTTTGCACATATCTGCGGACCACCGAGGACGTCAGTCCCTACGATGAGCCTTCCTTTACAAACGTTTCACTTGGTATCGGAATTATTAGTTACGCCCAGTAAATAATCTACCGACACATTAAAATAGTTGGCAATGGCTATTATTTCATTGATCCCCGGTTCGCGCTCACCAGTTTCATAGCGGCTGATCGTATTTTGATTGGTCTTTAGTTCTAATGCTAACATTAATTGTGTGATTTTTTTGGATTTTCGTAATTCTTTTAATCTTGTTGCAAAGTTCATAATTATCACCTTGACAATATTATACCAAATTGGTATAATAAAAATATCCCGATTTGGTATATTTGAGACTTGGAGGCAAAAATGTGTAATTTAATAAATTCGCTATGGAACGGAAACCTTAAACCCGCAAAATATTTTTGTGAAGATGATAAACAAATCAAGGAATTGGAGAGGTTGATCGAACAAAACAAGGAGATGCTGACGGTTGTATTGAAAGGTGAAGAACGAAAACGGTTTGAAATATACAACGACTGCGTTGATGAATACATATCTGCGGTTTGTGAGCAAGCGTTTTGTAAGGGCTTTGGTTGTGGTGCTAAAATTATAACCGAGGCTTCGGTCGAGGCCGACAGTTTAATTAAATATTGATTGACTAAGGATTTAAAATATAATATAATTTTAAAAAACATATTTGGAGCTTAAGATGAAATTACTTATGCATACCTGTTGTGCGCCGTGTTCGATAATGTGTATTGATACGTTGCGCAAAGAGGAGATAGACCCGATACTTTATTGGTACAATCCTAACATTCATCCGATGAAGGAATACAAAATGCGTAAAAACACATTGGTGGATTATGCGAAATCGGTCGATTCCAAGCTGATTATCGAAAATGAATACGGACTTCGCAAGTTTATTGAGGGTATTTACCCCGATTTTGATAACCGTTGCGGTTTTTGTTATGAACTGCGTTTCGACCAAACGGCTAAGTTTGCGGCGGAAAACGGGTTTGATGCGTTCACTTCAACGCTGTTTGTCAGTCCTTATCAGAATCACGAATTACTGATAAAAACCGCAGAGACCGCCGCAAACAAGTATAATATCGACTTTTTGTACCGCGATTTCAGGCCTTTCTTTAAAGAAGGTCAGGAAAAGGCGAGAGAGTTGGGTCTTTATATGCAAAATTACTGCGGTTGCGTGTTCAGCGAGGAAGACCGCTATACCAAAAGAAAGAAATAAAGAAAAACGCAATCATTTATAGCATATATCCGGCATACCTTTTAATAAAAGGGGAGTCGGATATGTTTATTTTTAAGAAAGCTGTTTGTTTACTGTTGACTATTGTTTTGGTATTGTTGCCGTTTACGGTATCGGCTGACGAGGTGCCGATCGACGAGCTTATTGACGACAGGGTGGTGACCGAATACAACTCACCCGATCTGACCGACCCGATAGTCGGTGCCGTCGAGACGGCGGGGCCCATCGGTACAAAGTTGGAGATAAATGCCAAGTCCTGTGTACTGATGGATGTTGATACGGGCACGGTGCTTTATGAAAATGAGAGTCATCTTGCGCTTCCGCCCGCGTCCATAACCAAGGTAATGGCGTTACTGTTGGTGGTCGAGGCCATTGAATCGGGGCAGTTGACCCTTGATACTTCTTTGAGCGCCAGTGCCCACGCGTGTTCGATGGGTGGGTCTCAAGTTTGGCTTGAACCTAATGAGCTTATGACGGTGGACGATCTGCTCAAAGCGGCGGTCATCGGCAGTGCCAACGATGCGACGGTGGTGTTGGGCGAGGCTGTGGCAGGCAGTGAGGAAGGCTTTGTTGCCATGATGAACCAACGTGCCGAACAGTTAGGAATGAAGGATACCGTTTTCAAAAACTGTACGGGACTTGATGCCGAGGGGCATCTTACCAGTGCTTATGATATTGCCGTTATGTCCAAAGAACTTATCAAGCACGATATTATCAAAAAGTATTCGACGGTGTGGATGGATTCATTGAGAAACGGTGAGTCGCAGTTGGTCAATACCAATAAGCTTGTGCGGTTTTATGAGGGATGTACGGGACTCAAAACGGGAACGACCTCGGGCGCAGGGTGTTGTCTTTCGGCCACCGCCGAGCGCGAGGGGTTGAGATTGGTGGCCGTTGTAATGGGCGCTTCCAATTCGAATGACCGATTCAACGGTGCGAGAAAGCTGTTGGATTACGGTTTTGCCAACTGGTCGTATATCACGGTCACGACCGACCCTGAAAAGCTGCATCCTGTTTCGGTTAAAGACGGTGTGGTTGACAAGGTCAACACCGTGTGTAATGAGCGCAAAAGCTTTTTGGTCGAAAAGCAAAAGGTCAAAACCCTGCTTTTGGAGACCGAGCTGTTTGAAACACTTAAAGCACCCGTAGCGGCAGGTCAACAGATAGGTGTGACGAGGGTATACGTCGACGGTAAGGAGATCGGCACCGTCAAGGTGGTGGCCGAAACGGGTGTTGCAAAAATGACCTTTATGAAATACGTGAAATTATTGTTGAATAATCTCGTTTGATGTAGACTTGGAATAAAACTGTAAATTTTTTTAAATTTTGGGGCTATTTTGTGTAAAGTTTTTCAAATTACTGTTGAAAAAGTAGTCGGTCTATTGTATAATAATGATTGTAGAAAGCGGAAATGTTTTACGTTCCCACAAAAGCTGATATATCGGCTTTTAAATAATCAAATTTCTTGAAATTTGATTAATTTCTACATCGTTGCAATGGCCGTTGTCAAATTTTTAAAGAAAATTTGTATCCAAATCAAAGATTTGGAGTGGAAATAGCACAATAAGTGATATTTCGATGTTCAACTGCCATTATAATGACAAAGATAAGTTATTTTGGGTGGACTAACACCCGATACCAAAGGATTGATCAAGATGTCTATTAAATTCAAGGACGGATATGCGGCTGAATTTTTGGCCGAGAACGACTATGCCGGTGTTAAGGCACACGTTTCCGTTGCACACAAAATGTTAGAGGACCGTTCGGGCCTCGGCAATGATTTTCTCGGTTGGGTCGACCTTCCCGTTGATTACGATAAGGAAGAGTTCGCACGAATCAAGAAGGCTGCCGATAAAATCATCAGTGATACCGACGTGTTTATCGTTATCGGTATCGGCGGCTCCTATTTGGGCGCCAGAGCGGCTATTGAGTTTTTGAAGTCGCCCCTTTACAACAACCTGCCTAAAAATACCCCCGATATTTATTTCGCGGGTAATTCCATAAGCGGTTCCGCCGTGCAGGATCTTCTCGCTATTTGCGAGGGTAAGCGTGTTTCGGTCAACGTTATTTCCAAGTCGGGCACCACTACCGAGCCTGCCATCGCATTCCGCATTTTCAGAGAGTACCTTGAAAACCGTTACGGTCACGAAGAGGCTACCAAGCGTATCTATTGCACCACCGATAAGGCTCGCGGCACATTAAAGCAGTTGGCCGATAAGGAAGGCTATGAGTCGTTTGTAGTTCCCGATGACGTCGGCGGACGTTTCAGTGTTTTGACCGCAGTAGGTCTTCTGCCCATCGCTGTTGCAGGTGCCGATATTGACGCTTTGATGAAGGGCGCCGCTTTGGCCCGTGAGGAATACTCGGTTGACGATATTGAAAAGAACGATTGCTACAAGTACGCAGCAGTTCGCAACTGTTTTTATCGCAAGGGAAAGGCCATTGAGCTGCTCGTTTCTTACGAACCGAGATTCACTATGATGGCCGAGTGGTTCAAACAGCTTTACGGCGAGTCCGAAGGCAAGGACGGCAAGGGCTTGTTCCCGGCCTCCGTTACCTTCTCGACCGACCTTCATTCGATGGGTCAGTACATTCAGGACGGACGCAGAATTCTGTTTGAGACGGTCGTTACCATCGGCGATTGCGGCAGTGATACCGTTATCAAAAAGGATGAGAACGACGGCGACGGTCTGAACTTCCTCGCAGGTAAGCCGATGTCCTACGTCAATCAGAAGGCCTTCGAGGGTACCGTTCTCGCCCATACCGACGGCGGTGTTCCCAACCTTGTTATCGAGGTCGACAAGGCCGATGAGGAAAACCTCGGACGTCTTATCTATTTCTTCGAAAAGGCTTGTGCCGTTTCGGGTTATATGTTGGGTGTTAATCCCTTCGACCAGCCCGGTGTTGAGGACTATAAGAAGAATATGTTCGCAATGCTCGGCAAACCCGGCTACGAAGACCGCAAGGCGGCTTTGGAAGCCAGAATTAAATAATTGGAGATTACCGCTTTTAGCGGTCAAAATATAAAGGAGTTGTTACTATGTTAAAACTTATTATCGGTAAAAAGGGTAGCGGCAAGACCAAAAAACTCATCGACGCT
Source organism: Clostridia bacterium (assembly GCA_017629275.1). Lineage (GTDB taxonomy): Bacteria > Bacillota > Clostridia > Oscillospirales > Acutalibacteraceae > UMGS172. The sequence continues at coordinate 5,505 of JAGBXM010000089.1, read as the reverse complement.
GTTACCGCAGCAGCTGACGTTTCCAAAGGCAACGTCGTTTGCATTGAAAAGAGTTCTACCCTTACCTTGAATATCACCCATCGTGTAAGACTTGTTGACACCGATCATTATGAGATCTCGGGTTATGAGGCATTCTATGGCTTCATTTCGGGCATCTGCGCAGGTAACTATGACGTTACCCACATCGGTATTGATGCGATCTTGCGCATCTGCAACCGCAACTATGACGAGCTTGCAGAGTTCTTCAAGAAGCTTGACGCTCTTTCGAAGGACGCCAACGTTGAGTTTATCATCACCGTTTCGGCCGATAAGGCAGACCTTCCCGCCGCTGTCTTTGACGTAGCAGAGGAAATGTAAGTCGGATTTATCTAAACTGCACACCGCACGGAATTATCCGTGCGGTGTTTTGTGAATTTCGGTAAATTTGTTGATTTGTTGCGTTTTCGGAAAAATTAGACTTGACAAAGCGGAACACGGTTATTATAATAATCTGTGTGACAATTTGAGGTGAGTGGTATGATTCTTGATTTAAGGTCACTTTTTGCAAATGACAAAGAGAGTCTTCCGCTCGATTGTCAGTTCGATCTGAGCGAGGTTGACTTCTTTGGATTATATCCGTTGAAAAAGCCTGTTTCCGTTAAGGGAACTGCGTTCAGTCGGGCGGGCATTGTAACACTATCGGTCGTGTGTGAATGTGAATACACCGCCCCGTGTGACCGTTGCGGTAACACTGCGGTGAAGATTTATAACGTACCGATAGAGCGCGTTCTCGTGAGTGAACTCGAAAACGACGAGAATGACGAAATAATCCTTATTGAGGACTATAAGCTTGATCTGTATGAATTGGTTTATACCGAGGTCGTACTGGCGATGCCGAACAAGCATTTGTGCTCAAAGGATTGCAAAGGCATATGTCAGGAATGCGGCAAAAACCTGAATGACGGCCCTTGTGGTTGTGCTACCAAAACAGGCGACCCGCGCTTGGCAGCATTGCGAAAATTGTTGGAAGATAACGATTAGTTTAAGGAGGCGCTGAAAATGGCAGTACCTAAGAGAAAAACCGGTAAAGCAAGAAAGAATAAGAGACGTTCCAACGTCTGGAGAATGGACGCTCCGACTCTTGTAAAGTGCGAGCATTGCGGCGAGTTCAAGAGACCGCACAGAGTATGTCTCGCTTGCGGTTACTATAAGGACCGCGAAGTTGTAAAGGTCGAGGCATAAGTCTACAAGAAGCTTTGGGGGAAGGAGCGATCCTTCCCTCATTTTTTTAAAACCGTAAAGGAGGGCGTAGGTTTGGCTGTAATTATAAAGTCTGTTTGTCCGCAATCCCCCGCGGCCAAGAGCAAGATTAAGGCGGGCGACCGTCTTTTGGCGCTTAACGGAAACGAAATTGTCGACGTTTTGGATTACCGTTTTTATCAGAATGAGCGCATAGTGGAAGTATCGTTGCAGTCGGACGACGGCAGACCTTATTCGGTGACGGTCAAAAAGGGCGAGTACGACGAATTGGGATTGGAGTTTGATACCTATCTGATGGACAAGCAACATTCCTGCCGTAACAACTGTATGTTCTGCTTCATTGACCAGTTGCCTAAAGGTATGCGAGATTCCCTTTACTTTAAGGATGACGATTCGAGAATGTCGTTCTTGTTCGGTAACTATATTACGTTGACTAATCTTACCGAGCACGAAATTGAACGTATTATTAAACTGCACATAAGCCCTGTTAACGTGTCGGTTCACACCACCAACCCCGAACTCCGTTGCCGTATGATGGGCAACCGATTTGCGGGACAGTCGTTGGATATTTTGAAGCGTTTTTGCGATGCGGGGATAAACGTCAACTGTCAGTTGGTGTTGGTTCCAGGTGTCAATGACGGTGAGGAATTAAAACGAAGCTTTGAGGATCTTATTAAATATCCGACCGTTCAAAGTATCGCCTGTGTGCCGGTAGGACTTACGGGTCACCGCGAGGGGTTGCCTGAAATCACGCCGTTTAATGAGCAGACGGCCGCCGCGGTGGTCGATATTGCCGAAGAATACGGAGAAAAAACGGTTGAGATGTACGGTGAGCGACGTGTGTTTGCCGCCGACGAGTTTTATTTAACAGCCAAAAGACTGATGCCCGAAGGTGATTTTTACGGCGAGTTTTTACAGTTGGAAAACGGTGTCGGAATGTGGGCTATGCTCAAAATGGAAGTGACAGAGGCTTTTGATGATTTTTCGGAGCCTGAAAGTTTTCGAAAAATTACGGTTGCTACGGGTGAAGCAGCATTTCCTCTGCTTTCGGGAATAGTTGACAAAGTGACCGAAAAGTGGCATAATTTTGAGTGTAAGGTCAAATGTATTAAGAATAACTTTTTCGGCGGAAAGATCACGGTTGCAGGTCTTGTCACGGGTGGCGATATTATCGCACAGTTAAAGGGTGAGGACCTCGGTACCGATTTGCTTATTCCGTCGTCGATGCTGAGGCACGAGCGCGATATGTTCCTTGACAGTGTGACGGTCGAGGAGGTCGAAACGGCACTCAATGTCAAACTGCGTGTTGTTGAGAGTGACGGTTGGTCGCTGTTGGCGGCTCTCAGCGGAGAAGATTTATAAGATAATTGATTTTTTGAAATGGAGGGAAGCCGAATGGCTAAACCTATTGTAGCGGTAGTCGGCCGTCCGAACGTCGGCAAGTCGACCTTGTTTAACAAGCTGATCGGTCGCAGACTGTCTATCGTTGATGATACGCCCGGTGTTACACGTGACCGAATTTTCGGTGATGCCGAATGGCTGGGCAAAAGCTTTATGCTTATTGATACGGGCGGTATCGAACCTAAGACCGACGATATTATTTTGAAGAAAATGCGTGCTCAGGCCGAGTTGGCCATTGATACGGCTTCGGTCATTATTTTTGTTACCGACCTTAAAAGCGGTGTTACGGCATCGGACAACGAGGTCGCCGCAATGCTGCAAAAGAGCGGAAAGCCTATAGTTCTTTGTGTCAACAAGTGTGACCGTCTGGGTGAACAACCGCTTGAGTTTTATGAGTTTTATAATTTAGGGTTGGGTGATCCCGTTGCAGTTTCATCGGTACACGGCCACGGCACGGGTGACCTTTTGGACCGCGTGTTTGAGCATATCCCCGAGGCCGAGTTCGAGGAAGAGGACGAGGAGATAATCAACGTTGCCGTTATCGGTAAGCCTAACGCGGGTAAATCCTCACTTATCAACAATATCAGCGGTGAGGAACGTGTTATCGTTTCGGACGTTGCAGGTACGACGCGCGACGCCATTGATACACTTGTCGAGATAGACGGTCAGAAGTATAATTTCACCGATACTGCAGGTATCCGCCGCAAGTCAAAGGTTGACGACGATATTGAAAAGTACAGCGTAATGCGTGCCAAAATGGCCATTGAGCGTTCCGACGTATGCGTTATTATGATCGACGCGACCGAGGGCTTTACCGAGCAGGATTCCAAGGTTGCAGGTCTTGCTATGGAGCAGGGTAAGGCGGCCATTATTGCCGTTAATAAGTGGGATATCGTCGAAAAGGACGGCAAGACTATGGACAGTATGAGAAAGTCACTTATGCAGGACTTCTCGTTTATGCCGTATGCTCCCATTATTTTCATTTCGGCTAAAACGGGTCAGCGTGTTGACCGTTTGTTTGAACTTATCAAGTTTGTTCATTCGCAGAACACTATGAGAATTTCGACGGGAATGCTCAACGACGTGCTTGCAGAGGCTACTGCGCGTGTGCAACCGCCTTCGGACAAGGGTAAGAGGTTGAAGATATACTATATGACACAGGCTTCGACCAAGCCGCCGACATTCGTGTTCTTCTGCAACCGCGAGGAGTTGTTCCACTTCTCGTATCAGAGATACCTTGAAAATCAGATTCGTTCGACCTTCGGTCTTGAGGGTACGCCTGTCCGTTTTGTAATACGTGAGCGCGGCGACGGAAAGACCAAGGCTTAAGAACAATAAAAGTATAATTTTATGCCTTTTATAATGGTTATGGTGTACCGAAACTCGAGAGTTCCGGTACAAAATCTGCGATTTTGTATCAAATTTTCAAAGAAAATTTGCCCATAACCATTATGGAGAAAAGGAGAATGTAAAATGGCATGGCTTGTTTTGGTTGTTATACTTATAGTTTCGTATCTTGTCGGCAGTATTAACGGTGCCGTTATCGTGTCGACCGCCAACGGCGGTAAAGACGTGCGTAACGAGGGAAGCGGCAACGCAGGTATGACCAATATGATACGCTCACGCGGTATCGTTCCCGGTCTTATTACCTTTCTCATTGATACTTTCAAGGGCACTGTTATCTGCTTTGCGGCAAAGTTATGGGTGTTGCCTTACGTTTATTCCTCTTTGGGATTCTCGTTTTTAAGACCCGAGTATGCAGTGTATTACTGTGCTGTCGCCTGTATTTTCGGCCACGTTTATCCGATATTTTTCGGATTCAAGGGCGGTAAAGGTGTTGCTACCACCTTGGGTGTCGGCTTTGCCTGTTGTTGGCAGACGGCACTTGCCGCATTTGCTTTGTTTTTGATAATATTTGCCGTTTCGCGCATTGTGTCGTTAGGCTCTATTGCGGCGGCTGTTTCGTTGCCGATACTAAACTTCGTGTTTGCACTGTTCGACCGTGTTGACGGTGCGAAATACGACGTGCTTATAAAGGTGATTTTGATACTTGTGATGTCGCTCAATATGATAATCAGTCACCGTGCCAATATCGGAAGGCTTATTCGCGGCGAGGAAAAGAAACTCGTTGCCAAGCGTAAGGAGTCGTAAATGGCAAAGTTAAGTGTTTTAGGACCAGGCGGATGGGGTATCGCGTTGGCGATCCACGCACATTCAAAAGGCTTCAAGGTGACACTTTGGTCGCCGTTTGAGGCCGAGGTTTCGGCTTTGAATGCAACCCGAGAAAGTGAAAAACTGCTTAAAGGTGTAAAAATCCCCGAGGATATTGATATTACGACCGATTTGAGTGTTGTCAACGGCTCTGAGATAACCATTATTGCAACGCCGTCCTTTGCTGTGAGAGAAACGGCCGCAAAGCTCAAAAATTTTGATTGCGGTATCGTTGTTAATGTTGCAAAGGGTTTTGAAAAGGGAACTCAGAAATTGCTTTCTGAGGTTATAACCGAGGAATTGCCGCAAAAGGATATCGTCATTTTGTCGGGACCTTCTCACGCTGAGGAGGTTGCACGCGGTGTTGCCACAACCGTCGTTGCCGCATCGGAGAATATTGATGCCGCAACAAAGGTGCAGGCGGCGCTTATCGGCCCAACCTTCAGAATCTATACCAATAAGGACATTGTCGGTGTTGAGGTTGGCGGCGCTTTGAAAAATGTTATTGCCGTATGTGCAGGTATTGCCAACGGACTGGGAGTGGGTGACAATACCAGAGCAGCACTTATTACCAGAGGACTGGCCGAAATTGCTCGTCTTGGCACAGCTATGGGCGCAGATACGAGCACATTTATGGGTCTTTCGGGTCTTGGT
>JAGBXM010000088.1 GCA_017629275.1 Clostridia bacterium | reverse complement strand
GAGATTCCCGAGACTCCCGAGATTCCTGAGACTCCTGAGATTCCCGAAACTCCTGAGATTCCTGAGACTCCTGAAATTCCCGAGACTCCCGAGATTCCTGAGACTCCCGAGATTCCTGAGACTCCCGAAATTCCTGAGACTCCCGAAATTCCCGAGACTCCCGAGGTCCCCGTTGAACCTCCCAAAAAGGTTGGCGGCTCTGATTCACCGGCTCCGTTGTTCTATTATGAAGAAAACGAGCAGGATGATTCTGATAACACCACCGAGCCTCAGCTGAACGGAATTGATATTATGGATCTTATTGTTCCTTCCCGTAATCCGTATTACGAGAGATATTATCTGCTTTTTGGTGGTGTCGATGAGCCTAAGTGTATTGATCCTTCTGATACCAAGAAATTTCTTGGTGATATGGGATTTGGGGTCAATAATCCGCTCAAAAAGGCAAGGGAAGGCAAGCATATTGCCACTCTTATTGCCGCCAATTATAATCCCAACCGTAAGGATATACGTTACTGTGACTTCTGCGGTTGCGAGATATACGGTGTTGAATATGAGACACTGGCTGACGGAAGAGACCGTTGTCTGCATTGTGGTCGTACCGCTATCAAGACAGGTGAGGAATTTACCAAGATATTTGAAAACGTGCGCCGTAATATGGAAGCCTTCTTCGGCATCCGTCTTAATGTCGCCGTAAAGGTTGAAATGGTCAATTCCAGAACACTTCACAAACGTTTGGGTGAGAAGTTCACTCCTACCCCCGCATACGACGGACGTGTTCTCGGTGTTGCAATTCGTCACAGAGACGGAAGCTATTCGCTTATGGTTGAGAACGGATCGCCCAGAATGGCATCTATACTCACTATGGCACATGAGCTTACTCATATCTGGCAGTATACCAACTGGAATGCCAAGCTTATCCGTCGTAAATACGGCAAAAGGTTTGAACTTCAGGTTTACGAAGGTATGGCAAAATGGGTAGAGGTTCAGTATGCGTATATGCTTAATGAACCTGCACTTGCCAAACGCACCGAGATTATGACGGCCTGCCGTCAGGATGCTTACGGATTCGGTTTCCTGAGATACAGAGAGAATTATCCGTTCTCGACGGGTACTTATATCGAGGGTGATACTCCGTTTATGTATCCTGATGAGCCTCTGAAGCCCGAGTTCTGCGGAGATTTAACCATCACTCCGCCTCGTGATGACGGACAGGGGTTACCTGACCCTGATGATATACCTCCTATTGACGGCGGTATGGGCGGAAAGCCTCGCGGCGGTTCGGGAACAACTCCGGGTGGCACGGGAACAACTCCCGGCGGCACGGGTACGACTTCGGGTGGCACCGGTGCTACCTTTGGCGGAGACGGATTTGATAATGCGTTGGCAGGTCCTATCGAGCGTGACAGTGAAAATCGCGTTTTGTATGCCCGCGGCACCTTGAGCGAGGGAAAACAGCAGGTATATGATCTGTTCTATGATGCGTTGGTGAATTTCACTCCCGAAATTACAGATTTTCCGATAGAACTTACACCTGATGACGTACATCGTTTGTTTGAATCGGTTATGATCGACCATCCTGAGATATTCTGGTTCCGTTTCAATGATGATTCTTACGTTGATTCAAACGGTAAAGTTGTCAGAGTAGAGCTTGGATTCCGCTATACCAAGGAAGAAGCCGAGGCGGCTACTGAGAAGATTATGGAATCAATTCAGCCCTTCATAGAATCAATAAACGACTCTATGAGCGACTTTGAGGTCGTTTTGAGGGCGTATGAAACCTTGGTCAATCTTGTGGATTACGATACATTGACGCTTGATAAACAGGATCTTCAGACTCCGCGTGAACGTCGTTCAAAGCCCGATCCGATAAGAACGGTTTACGGTGTATTTGTCGATAAAAAGGCGGTCTGTGCAGGATATGCCAGGGCGTTCCAGCTCATTTTAAATGCCGTAGGTATTGAAAGCGCCTTCGTTTCGAGCGGTGCTCACGCATGGAACCTTGTGAAGCTTGAGGGTGATTACTATCATATTGATGTAACCTGGGCCGACAGTTCCAACACCAAGGCATCGGATGACGGCGGAGATGCTATTGATTACAGTTTCTTCTGTGTCACTACCGAGGAAATACTGAAGCTTCCGAGCCATATGCCTACCGATATACTTGTGTTGCCCGATTGCACGGCAATTAAGTGTAACTATTATCATCGTTTCGGTTTATATTTTGAACATTTAGACGAAGACAGAATGCGTGAGGCAGTATGTCAGTTTGTAAAGCGCGGTCAGCGTGATATTTCGTTTAAGTTTGCGTCTATGGCGCTGCGCGACAAGGCAGTGAACGAACTTCTGCATGGCGGTAAGATGAGCGCGATGCTCCGCTACGCTTCAAAGGAAACGGGTGTCAAAGTCAGTGCAGAATACAATTGTTGTGCTCCTTCGACGCGTCCTGTTATCAGTTTCAATTTAAAAAACATCTAAACCATTAACAGCGGCCGGCCTTCTTTTTGGAGTCCGGCTGTTGTTAACTATCTTGATTGTATTCGAGGTGATAATATGGCTGAAAAGAAAACAGTAGCATTTTGCAAAGAAACGGTGTCTCACGTTCGACAAATGTGTGACCAATTGGTTGCCGTTGTGGGCGGAAGCCGTAACAATCGAATAAGGATTGTTAAAGCCATCAAGTCTTTGAGAACCGAGCGTGTCAAGGCGACATTGCAGAAAATGGACGTTGAACGGCTCAATTACAAAGGTGACGGTTTCCCCATAAAGACTTTAAGGGATAACGGATATGACAATTTGCTCAAGGTTTATCTGGCCAATCTCAAAAAATTGGAATCCATAAAGGGTATAAGTGAAACGGGCGCCGCCAAAATCAAGGAGGTTATTGACGGTATTGCGCAGTCGGTTGCCGAACGTACCGAGGTTACGCTGTCTTATGAGCACCATACCCCGAGTGAGACGGCTTTACTTAAAGAACTGTTTGTGTTGCTTCACAGTAAAAATTCCGCTAAACGTGCAGAAGAAATATATAAGACTGCATATAAGGTGTTACAGTATAACTGTACGTTGGCAGAACCTATGTGCAGTGCGTGGAAGCGTTTTATAACAAAAAAACAGAGGCTTTTGGATGCCGATGCCGCCGTTGACCGTTTGGCCAAGTGGCTTGAGAGTGATAACGCACGGGAAATACCCGAACTTTATGATCGATTCAACCGATGTATTAAAAAACGCACCGATTCGGAATATTGGGAGGATTACCGTAAATATTCTATTCAGTACGGCACGTTGCTTGATGCAATGGACACCTATCACGAAAAGATTGTTGTTGGTGAATTCGGTCTTGATGCAGGCTTGCAGGCCGAAATTGAAAAGGTAGAGCTTGACCTTACGGGCCTTAAAACCTCTTTGAGAACATATCAACGCTTCGGTGTTCAGTATATAACGGCTCAGAAAAAGGTGCTGTTGGGCGACGAAATGGGCTTGGGTAAGACAATTCAGGCCATTGCGGCAATGGTTAATTTGAGAAATAACGGCTCGACACACTTTATGGTGGTTTGTCCCAACTGTGTGCTTGTCAATTGGTGCCGTGAGATCGAGCGTTTCAGTGATCTTGTGCCGATAAAGATACACGGAAAAGACCGTGAAGCTTTGTCAAAATGGGAAATTGGGGGCGGCGTTGCCGTTACGACCTATGAGACCATAAACGGCTTTGAATTGGCCGAAAAATCATCCATCGCGATGTTGACGGTTGACGAGGCACATTACGTCATTAACCCGAGAACAAAGCGCACTATGAATGTTGCAAAGCTTCGCGAAAAGTCGCAAAGGGTTCTGTATATGACGGGTACTCCGTTGGTCAACAATGTCAAGGAAATGTGCTTCCTTATCGGCTGTCTGCAACCCGAGGTTGCAGAGGTTCTGAAAAAGCACGGATTTGAGGACGTTGTGGGATTCCAACGAATACTGATGCCTGTGTATCTGCGCCGTACCCGTGAAATGGTATTGAAGCAGTTGCCCGAACTTACCGAAACCGAGATATGGTGCGAAATGACCCCTAAGGAAATTGAAGCCTATAAAGCCGATCTCGAAAAAGAAAATAATCTTATGGCACTTCGCCGTGTTTCGTGGTCCTCTCCCGACGTGGCTTTGGCTTCTAAAGCACAGGCGATGCTCGAAATATGCGAACGAGCAAAACGTGAAAAGCGAAAGGTTTTGGTATTTTCATTCTTCCTTGATACGCTGTCTTCGGTAAGCGATCTGTTGAAAGATACCTGTGTGGGTATAATCGACGGAAGTTTAAGTTCCGAGAAAAGGGAAGAACTTGTTAAAGAATTTAATGAAGCACCCGATGGTGCCGTACTTGCGGGACAGATTACCGCAATGGGTGTCGGAATGAATATTCAGGCGGCAAGTGTTGTTATTCTGTGCGAACCGCAGTTTACCCCTGCGATGGAGAGTCAGGCGATTTCACGTTGCTACCGTTTGGGTCAGGTCAACAGTGTTCAGGCCTACCGACTTTTGTGCGTTGATTCGTTTGATGAACGCGTAATGGAGTTGCTTGAATTCAAACAGAAGCAGTTTGACGCCTATGCCGATAAATCGGTTGCAGGACAGTTGTCGTTGGGAGATAAGGAAATCACCGACCTTATCGCCAAGGAAAGAAAGCGTTGGGGAATTAAATCGGCGTAAATATCGATATTTGTCTGTTTTTGTGTTGAAATTTGGCATAAGTTATGGTACAATTCCAGCATAATATCTTTTTGAAAAAGTTCTCGGAGGCTTCGTAAAATGCAGCAGATCAATTCCGTTGAGGATTTCAATAGAAAAATCAAAAACGTTCTTATCACAAAAGAAGAAATCGATGCGGCCATCGTTGAGGCGGCTAAAAAAATTGACGCCATTTATGACGGGCGCCCCATTCTTCTGGTGAGCGTTCTCAAAGGTGCATTCGTGTTTATGGCCGACCTGTGCCGCGCCGTTACCGTGCCTTGTGAAATAGGTTTTATGTGTGCCAAAAGCTATTATGCGGGTACCACTTCGACGGGTAAGGTTGCCATTACGATGGACCTTGACCGTGACGTTTCGGGGTATCATCTCGTTATCGTTGAGGATATTATTGATACGGGACGTACTTTAAAAGAGGTCGTCGGTATTCTGAAAGAGCGTAATCCGTTGTCGTTACACGTTGTGACCTTACTTGACAAGCCGTCGCGCCGTGTGGTCGATTTTGATGCTGATATTACGCTTTTCACCATTCCTGATGCCTTCGTTATCGGTTACGGACTTGACTGTGATGAGTTGTTCAGAAATCTGCCGTATATCGCAGAATACAACACTGAAACTTAATTTTTAAAAGCTTATTGCGACCGCACTTTTGATTGTCAAGAGTGCGGTCGTGTGTTGCGCTATTTTTAAGTTGCAAGATTATGGTGTATTTGGTATAATTAGTATGATTAGTATATCATCATTTTTTGTGAAGGAGGCCGAAGTATGAAACCGACCGCAAAACCGGGTATAATTGAACACGATCCGTATCTTGAACCATTTGAAAAGGATATTGACCTGAGGTTGGCTCTTTACAGTAAAAAGAGGCGCGAACTGTTGGGCAATGGCCGAAGTCTGAAGGCTTTTTCCAACGGGTATAATTACTTCGGTTTTCATCGCACCCGTTCGGGGTGGGTCTACCGTGAGTGGGCACCTGCTGCCGAGGCTATGTATTTAACGGGTGACTTCAACGGTTGGAACGCCGAGGACTGTCCGATGACCCGCCTTGAAAACGGCGTGTTTGAGATTGAACTCAAAGGTAAAAATGCACTCAGGGTAGGTCAGCGTGTTCAGGCCATCGTTATAAATTCGGGACGTGTGCTTCGTCGAATTCCGCTTTATGCCACACGCGTAGTGCAGGACCCCGTTACATATCTTTGGTGTGCCGAAATAGAGGACACCTTTGAAAAATTTGACTGGACCGATGATGGGTTTACACCGTCCCAAACCCCGTTTATTTATGAATGCCATATTGGTATGTCGGGGGAAGAGGGTAAGGTCAGTTCCTATGCTGAATTTAAGGATAACGTTCTGCCGAGAATCAAGGATTTAGGCTATAACACCATTCAGATAATGGCCGTTATGGAGCATCCGTATTACGGCTCGTTCGGTTATCAGGTCTCTAACTTTTTCGCGGCTTCGTCGCGTTACGGTGAGAGTAAGGGACTGAAAGAGCTTATTAACAAAGCGCACGAAATGGGCATTGCCGTTCTGCTCGACGTTGTTCATTCCCACGCTGTCAATAACACCAACGAGGGACTTAATGAGTTTGACGGTACGGTCTATCAGTTTTTCCACGAGGGTGAGAGGGGCAACCATTCGGCCTGGGGTACCAAGCTGTTTAACTACGGCAAAAACGAGGTTTTGCACTTCCTTTTATCCAATTTAAAGTATTGGATGGAGGTATTCCATTTCGACGGCTTCCGTTTTGACGGTGTTACCTCAATGCTTTATCATGACCACGGTTTAGGCAGTGCTTTTTCGGGCTATGATATGTATTTCTCGATGAACACCGACACCGAGGCGGTCACCTATTTACAACTTGCCAATGAGCTTATTCACGAAATAAATCCCAATGCGTTGACGGTGGCTGAGGATATGTCGGGAATGCCGGGTATGTGCGTTCCGATCAAAGACGGCGGTATCGGATTCGACTTCCGTCTCTCGATGGGTGTGCCCGATCTTTGGATAAAGATGCTCAAGGAGTATAAGGACGAGGATTGGGATATGCTGAAACTCTGGTATGAGTTGACCACGCGTCGTGTGAATGAGAAAAACATCGGTTATGCAGAGTCGCACGATCAGGCTTTGGTTGGTGATAAGACCATAATGTTCCGACTGTGTGACGCCGATATGTATACGGGAATGAGCCGTTTGTTCGACTCTAACGCCGTTGTCGACCGCGGTATTGCGCTTCATAAGATGATAAGGCTTATCACGGCTGCGTTGGCAGGTGAGGGGTACCTCAACTTTATGGGCAACGAATTCGGACACCCAGAGTGGATAGATTTCCCACGTGAGGGCAACGGCTGGAGCTATCATTACTGCCGCCGACAGTGGAGTCTTGTGGACAACGGCGACCTTCGCTATAAAGGTTTAAATGAGTTTGATAAGGCTATGATCACACTTTTGAAGCAGGGCGACTTTCTTAACGTCGAGCCTAATAACAAGTGGGTGCATCAGGAGGATAAGATAATCATTTTCACCAAGGGTGACATGGTGTTTATCTTTAATTTCAACCCCGCAAGGTCGTTTGAAGGATACTTTGTTCCCGTTGACGTCAAGGGTAAATACAAGGTGGTTCTATCTTCGGATGACGCGGCTTTTGAAGGCTTTTCAAGGGTCGATAATTCGACCGAATACGAGACCTTTACCACACCGATCGGGTGGGAAGGGTTCAAGTGTTATCTACCGTCGAGAACAGCGATTGTGCTGAAGAAAATTTGATAATAACAACAAAAAGCACCGATTCCATTTGGAATCGGTGCTTTTTGTTGCGACCGGACCTATAAGCCGGGTTCTGTATTCGACGACTATCTTTCTTGGCGGCACGTTGCCGTGACGCTCACGCCATCTTTCACGACACGCAGGGCGCGTATGGTCGTAGTTGATGTTGCTTCGGATAGGGTTTACAGGACTGTACGGTTCCCCGTCAGTCGGTGAGCTCTTACCTCGCCTTTCCACCCTTACCGTGAAATTCACGGCGGTATATCTCTGTTGCACTTTCCCTAAGGTCACCCTCGGCGGCCGTTAGCCGCTATCCTGCCCTGTGAAGCCCGGACTTTCCTCAGGGGTCTTATGACCTCCCGCAGCCGTCCGGTCCGCTCGCAAATAGTATTTTAACATAAATTTTAAAAAAAGCAAGTCTTTTGGTATTTTGTCGGGGTTGAAATGGTTTTTGGGGCGTGGTATAATATTTTATATCTCATTGGATTTTTCTTTTCAAAGGAGTGAAACGTTTGTCCGGTAAGAGTTTATTTAACCGAACGGTTGATTGGCTTAATGCCAATCGCATACAGGTTGTTTTATATATTATTACCGTTATTCTGTCGTTGGTTTTGCTGTTTGTAGGGAACAAGGCGGTCTATAACAAAGAAACCGTCTTTTTAGGCGGTTATGAGGACGGGGCGGTGACGGCTACCGTTACCGATATTTTGCTTGAAAGCAAGGAACCGAATTATATCGGCGATGAGTTTATCGGTGAAGATATAACGGTGGTTTTTGACTGTGAGATAACGAAAGGTGATATGAAAGGGCAGACGGTCACCGCTTATGAGCGCATTTCGGCACACGATGCCGTTCCCATAGAGGTGGTTGAAAAAGGGGACAGGATATTACTTGTTGAATCCATTGAAGAGGATTTCGATTGGTGTCTTTACGATTTCGACCGTTCAATACCGTTGTGGGTATTAGGCTTTATTTTCGTTGCTTTAATACTGCTTTTCGGTCGTAAAAAGGGAGTCAACACCTTGATCTCGTTGGGGTATACCTGCGCGGCGGTATTCCTTGTTTTTGTGCCGTCGGTATTATCCGAAAAAAATATTTATCTGTGGTCGATTCTTGTTTGTATTTATATTATTGCTATGACCCTGACAATAACCGAGGGGTATTCCAAAAAGACGTTGGCCGCCGTTATCGGTTGTGTGAGCGGTGTTGTTGTAGCGGGTGTTCTGACCGTTGTTTTCTCCCGAATACTTAATATGACGGGTGCGACTGGTGACGATACCATAAATATCATTATGAACTTTGATATTGATCTCAACGCACTCATTTTTGCGGGTATCATTCTCGGCGCGGTGGGTGCCGTTATGGACGTTTCGGTGTCCATTTCCTCTTCGCTTAAAGAGATTCACGACAACGTTGAAAACCCGACCTTCGGACTGTTGGTGAAGTCGGGGGTAAATATTGGCCGCGATATAATGGGTACGATGGCCAATACGCTTGTTCTGGCATACATCGGATGTGAGTTGTCGGCAACGTTGTTGCAGGTTATGTATTCGTCGTCGCCCAGCACACTTTTCAGCCGTGAAAAAATCGTTGCCGAACTTTTGCAGGCACTGGTGGGAAGCATCGGTATTTTGTTGACCATTCCTTTGACCGCAGTTGTCAGTGCGGCGTTGTATACGGGCGGTAAAGCATCTGAAAAGCCGCCAAAAGAGAAGAAACCCAAAGTTGACAGATATTACGTCGAACCCAGTGATGAGCCGAGCTTGTTTGAGAGAATTGATAAGTAAAAAATTGCCTTGTAAAGCAACTGCTTTACAAGGCAATTTTGTTTATTAATATTTTCCGTCCGAGCCGAAGAGCTTGATCTTATTCATTACGACCTGCTTTACAGCATCGATAGCGCCGGGCATCAACTTGGTGTGACCAAGATTTTCGGTCCAGTTGTCGTGAACGTACTTGCAGAATGCCGTGTTGATATCGGTGAAGATGTTGACCTTTGAAATGCCGTTTTTGATAACGTTTCTGAAGTCGTCATCGGTCAGTCCCGATCCGCCGTGAAGTACCAGCGGAACGTCGACGACCTCGGCTATCTCACGAAGGCGCTGAATATCGAGAACAGGTTTTTCTTTATAAACACCGTGTGCGGTACCGATGGCGACGGCTAAAGCATCAACACCCGTAGCTTCGGCAAAATCTTTTGCCTGCAAGGGGTCGGTGTAGATATTATGGTCGGCGGCGTTGGCGTTGGAGCCGACGTGACCGAGTTCACCTTCGACGGTGATGTTGTGAGCGTGGGCAAGTTTTACAATATCGGCCAAAGCCTTCTTGTTTTCCTCATAAGGCTTGGACGAGCAGTCATACATAACCGAAGTAAAGCCTAAAGAAATGGCCTCTTTGACACGTGCTTCGGTGAGACCGTGGTCGAGGTGAAGAACAACGGGAACGGTGGCGCGTTCGGCCATAGGCTTTAGCATATCGGCAAGTTCCTGCAGTTCGGAACAGTTGAGCAGAACCTCGGCACTGCCGATGATAACGGGTGCGCGCAGTTCTTCGGCGGCGGCAAGAACACCCTTGGCCATTTCAAGATTGACGGTGTTGAAAAGACCGACACCGTAGTTGTTCTTTTTCGCATCGGCGAGAACGTCTTTAAAATTTACAAGCATATTTATTACTCCATTCACTTAAAATTTGTTATTATAATGATTGTTTTCTACATCATTATAATAATATTTAATGTTGTTAAAGTAAATGGAATATTTGACAATATATGAATTATTCTATTTCGTTAAAAGGTTGAAAGAATACTACGGCAACAACCGTCGGGGGAGTATTGCCATTTGTTTAAGTGGCCGTCTTTTATGAAATACTTTATAGGAAGTAAGCTGCCGTCGTCGGGGAAGGAGTCGACGATTATCAGTTTTACCTTCATTTTTTCGGGCAGTATGCTTTTGATATACACCGAGGCTTTGTGACCGACCGAAACACCGTCTTTGAGTTCGGCGAGGCCTGCGAGATTGGGCGCAAGTTCAATGAAAATACCGTAGCTTTCGACCGAACGAACCACCCCGGAAACCGTTTCGCCGACGTTAAAATAGTTAGCATTGTCAATCCAGGAACCAAGCAGTTCTTTCATTGATAAAGTGATTTTATCTCCGATTATGCTTTTAACAACGGCTTTGATATCTTCACCGACCGAGAAGCGGTCTTTGGGGTGCGAAATACGGGACACCGAAATGGTGTCGATGGGCATTAACGCTATGTGTCCGCAACCGATGTCACAGAATGCACCGAAGTTTTCGAGATGGGTGACCCGTGCCGAGATTACGTCGCCGGGAGAGAGAGAAGCTATGTAGTCGTCCCGTGCCATTTCCTGTGCTTTTCTGCGTGACAGCAGGGCAATCTTCTGTCCGCTGCCGTCGGTCGTGAAGCCGTCTATAACAAAACTGACGGGTTTGCCGACCCGTGAGATGAGGGCAATGTCACGGGTCAGGCCTTCGGCAATTCCGATGGCACCTTCGCAACGTGGAATTATACCTTTTATCACTCCAAGGTCAACGTTGAGGTTGTGTGCTGAGTCACAGCTTAATGCTAACGCTTCAAGAACGGTGTTGGTTGCGGCGGCCTCTTCGAGGCGGTGGATACTTGATAACAGTTGGCGGTTTTTCACGGTGTTTAACAAACGGCCTTCCGGCATATAGAGTCTTTGCATTTTTATCGTGCCTTTCTTTTTGGTCGCATTTTAACTGACCATTATTAGTCCTGTTCATTTATATGCTACGATTGTTTGGTTTAGACGGGGAATAATTTTTAGCACGGTTCGGTCTTTGGCGATTTGAAAAGTTCTACTTTAAGTTACCTCAAAATCTGTGTGTTTTATTGACCTGAAAAACATAAAGGGTTTACAATAAAAAAAATACTGAAATAATGCCCGGAGGACAATATGAAAAAGTGTATTCTGTTTTTACTCATAATTGTAATGATGCTCGGCTTGACGGTGGGTTGCGGCAAGGGCGGTTCGTCGGGTAACGGTTCTTCGAATCCGACCGCAACTGCTTCCAAAGACGATATAAAGTATGTCAATGCCGACGGGGACGCCGTTTACCGTGTGGTGCGTCCTGCCGAAAGCAATGTGTCGGCCGCGGCACAAAAGGTGTTCAAGGCTTTTAAGGATATGGGCATCCGTATGTCGTCCGTGACCGATTGGGAGGACGGCACCGATGCGTATGAGATACTTATCGGCAGTACGAACCGCGCCGAGACCGAGGCTGCCAAGAATATTCTCGCGGAGAAAACAGGCGGAAGATATGAAGACCATATAATCTGCAGTATCGGACAAAAGATAGTAATATACTCCAAAAGCGATGACGGGGTAGATGCGGCAGTTGATTATTTTATCGCGAATTTTGCCAAGGCAGAAGGCGTAAAGGGTGGTATTGAATACACCTTTGCCGTATCAGGCGAATTTGAGAACATTACAATAAACGGCAACGCTCTGGGCAAGTATGATATTATAAGACCGCATTATAATTCGTCTTATCTTACCGAGGCCGAGTTGCAGAAACTGTCGGATGAGGTGTTGGAACGTTCGGGTTACCGTCTTGATATTCTTCACGATACCGAGACCAAAGCCACCGACTATGAAATAATTGTCGGAAATGCTGACCGAGAAGGCGTTGAGGCGGTTGAAGGCTCGGATAATTATTCAATCAGAACCGTTGGCACCAGAGTGTACATCAACGGCGGAAGTGCCCACGCTACGGCGATTGCGGTGGCCGAGTTTGCCAAGGCGTTTAATGGTAATATCACCGATACTCTTGCGGTGAACGGTACTTATCAGGATGCGTTGGCGAATTATCCTTCCGAAACTACGCTGAAAAAGACATGGGGTGACGATTTCGACGGTGTGGCGCTTGACAGTTCTAAATGGGGGCAGGTCACCGAGACCGATTCTGCACCCGGTAAAAACGGAAAGTTGAGCATTCGTTCGGGTGACCCGAGGGATGTTTATGTTGCCGACGGAAAATTCACCATTGCCGCCAGAGAGGACGAAAACTTCTACTACGGCGGACTGATATGGACATCCGGCAAAATGTATTACAAATACGGTTACCTTGAAATGAGTGCCTTGTTGCCTCACGGCGAAGGCTATTGGACGGCTTTGTGGACCTGGTCAAACGATACACAGAGTTCTGATGGCACAGGCCCTATATTGAGCCGACCCGAGATAGATATTGTTGAGATGTTCGGCAATTCAAAATATTATGCGGCCAACTGTCACGCCTGGCCGACCGTTGACGGCGAAAAATTAGGTTATCAGCACACATCGCTTGACAATTCATATTCAAATGAAAAGAAATACACCTGCCCCGATGAGGGTAAGGTGTTGGGCAACGATTTCCATACCTACGGTTTTTTGTGGACCGACTCTGTGATGGGATTCACCTGCGACGGTGACCTGTATTTCTCATACGATACCACTACCAATGAGATCGACCGCGAGACCTATAATCATATGATGTATATACGCCTCAGTATGGCTAACAGTTGGGAAAGTGCCCCGTACGCGGGTGTTGACGGTGATCCTTCTGATTGGGCCGAGACCAACAAGCTGATGGTCGACTGGATAAATATTTATCAGTATTCCGATTCCAAAAGCATTATGCATTGCGGCTCGATGTCATCGTTTACTCAACCCTAAAATACTAAATACTGCTGTAGTTCAAGCCGAAAAGCGTTGCGCTTTTCGGCTTGAATGTTAAATCTGTGTAAAGTGTTTCATTGTTTATGCAATAAATCAATAAATATATGTAGGTTTTTGTATAAAATTTTAAAAAATGTTATAAAATTTCAAAAAGTTGACAATTTCCTCTTTATTTTTTTGAAGAATAGTGATATAATCAGTTGAATGCTTCAAGACAGTTGGAGCAGTCTGTCCAAAAACGGACAACGAGGTGCTTTGCACCGCTTTAAGATGTTTAATATTTTTTAGGAGGATGATTCAATATGAGTCACAAGTTTGTTTACCTGTTCTCTGAGGGTGACGCTTCCATGCGTGAGCTTCTCGGCGGTAAGGGTGCTAACCTTGCAGAGATGACCAAGATCGGTCTTCCCGTTCCCCAGGGCTTCACCGTTTCTACCGAGGCTTGTACCCAGTACTATGAGGACGGCCGCAAGATCAATGATGCTATCAAGGCAGAAATCATGGAAAACATCGTAAAGATGGAAGGTATCACCGGCAAGAAGTTCGGCGATAAGACCAACCCTCTTCTCGTTTCGGTTCGTTCCGGTGCTCGTGCTTCCATGCCCGGTATGATGGATACCATTCTCAACCTCGGTCTTAACGAAGAGGTTGTTGAGACCATGGCAGCAATGTCGGGCAATGCTCGTTGGGCATACGACTGCTATCGTCGTTTCATCCAGATGTACTCCGACGTTGTTATGGAAGTCGGTAAGAAGTACTTCGAGGAACTCATCGACAAGATGAAGGAAGAAAAGGGCGTAACCTTGGACGTTGAGCTTACCGCTGACGATCTTAAGGAACTCGCAAATCAGTTCAAGGCAGAGTACAAGTCCAAGATCGGCAAGGATTTCCCCTCCGATCCTAAGGAGCAGTTGATGGGTGCTGTTGAGGCTGTTTTCCGTTCTTGGGACAACCCCAGAGCAAACGTTTACCGTCGTGACAACGATATTCCTTATTCTTGGGGTACCGCTGTTAACGTTCAGATGATGGCTTTCGGTAACATGGGTGACGATTGCGGTACCGGTGTTGCCTTTACCCGTGACCCCGCTACCGGCGATAAGGGTCTTATGGGTGAGTTCCTTACCAACGCACAGGGTGAGGACGTTGTTGCTGGTGTTCGTACTCCGATGCCTATCGCAGAGATGGCTCAGAAGTTCCCCGCAGCATTTGAGGAGTTCAACAAGGTTTGTGCTATCCTCGAAGACCATTACAGAGATATGCAGGATATGGAGTTCACTGTTGAGCACGGTAAGCTCTTCATGCTCCAGACCCGTAACGGTAAGAGAACCGCAAAGGCTGCTCTTAAGATCGCTTGTGACCTCGTTGATGAGGGAATGATCGACGAGAAGCAGGCTGTTGCTATGATCGACCCCAGAAACCTCGACACCCTTCTCCATCCTCAGTTCGATACTAAGGCTTTGAAGGCTGCTGTTCCTGCAGGTAAGGGTCTTGGCGCATCTCCCGGTGCTGCTTGCGGTAAGGTTGTATTTACTGCTGAAGATGCAGAGGCTTGGAATGCCCGTGGCGAAAAGGTTGTTCTCGTTCGTCTTGAGACCTCTCCCGAAGAT
>JAGBXM010000087.1 GCA_017629275.1 Clostridia bacterium | reverse complement strand
TCGAAGGAGCAACGAACACTTCCCGGAGCTTATAAAGCGAAAACACGGCAATATCGGCGATTTTAGCGGGTGTTACGGTAAAGTTCTTTAAGCCGTTGCTTCAGCGTCCGTTGACCGAGATATTAGTAAAAGGTTGAATAAAAAATGTCACTTGAGGTTTCCTCAAGTGACATTTTTTTAGCCTTTAAGAAGTTCTTTACGCTTTTTATAGTCGGGCATATATTTTTCGACCAGCTTCCAGAAGTTTTTACTGTGGTCGTGGTGGCGCGTGTGTGCCAATTCGTGAAGTACGACGTAGTCTATGGCCTCGTCGGGGTAGCGCATAAGCAGATACGAAAAGCATATCGAGTTTTTGCCGCTGCAGCTGCCGAAGCGCGTTTTGGCCGAGGTTATTTTTACACCTGTGCATTTAAGTCCCGTAAGGTGGCTGTAATATTCTATCTTTTTAGGAAGTACTGCTTTGGCCAAAGCCTTTAGCATTGAAACTTCGGCCTCGGTGGGTTCTTTGTGGGCCTTTTGCCTTTGAGTTATGCGCTGTTTGGCTTTGGCTATCCATTCGGTGTGAGAATTGACAAAGCCTTCGATGGTGGCGACGGTCACACGTCTTGGAGCGCGTACCACGACCTCACCGTCTGATTTAACCTCGAGCGCCAGGGTCTTTCGGTCTGAACGGATTATACGGTAGTCCATTTAAGCCTTCTTCCTTTTGAAAATTGATCCGAAAACGCGGTCGGCAAACGGGGTCTCGACAATGAATATTGCAACCATCATTAAGGTGCAACCGATGGCCTCACGGACGGTCGGCAATTTGCTGTAAAAGATACAGGCGGCTATCATTGCGAACAACGATTCAAGGCTCATGATGAGACTTGCAACGGTGGCTTCGGAATATTTCTGACCGACTATCTGCAACGTATAAGCAATACCCGACGACATAACACCGCAGAACAAAATGGGCATTGCGGCATTCAAAAGGTTGGAAACGCTTAAGGTGTCGGTCTCCATTGTCAGCATAAGAACACCCGATAAAACGGCGGCGGTGGCAAACTGTATCATTGATAACGTGACACCGTCGGCACGGGTGGTGAAGTAGTCGATAACCATTATATGACCCGTGAAGGCAATGGCGCAAAGCAGAAGCAGAATGTCGCCCGTTGCTACCGTAAAGCCGTCTTTAACGCTTATGAAATACAGTCCCAAAACACCGACCAGAACGGCGGCGACTACCGAAAAGCGCAGTTTCCTGCCGCCGAACACCGCGACGACGGGAACGAAGATTATATACATCGCGGTGATGAAACCTGCCTTACCCGAGTCACCCGCGGCAAGGTCGGCGTTAAGAACGATACCTAACTGTTGAAGATTAGCGGCAACGGCCAAAGCTGTACCGCAACAGATACCGCCGATAACCGATGATTTGGTTATCAGTTTTTCAGGTACACCCGTTTTTTTAACTCGGATATTTTTCATTATCAGCGCGACAGGGATAAGCACCAACGCGCCGACTATGGAACGGAAGCAGTTTAACGTGAATGAGCCTATGTATTTGGCGGCTTCCTCCTGAAAGACGAAGGCGGTGCCCCATATAACGGTGGCAAGTGCCAACATCAAACTGCCTTTGAGATTGCTTTTCATCAGTTTTCCTCTTCCTCGGGCGAATTGAGATACATCATAAGTCCTTCGGTGTTGAGGAAACGGCAGTTATAGAAGAAGTCGGCAATTTTAGAAAGTATCTTTCGAACGCCGCCCTTGGAGTCACTTTCAACGTTGAACGGCATTACGGGGTCGTGTACCGAAAGGCGGAGCAAAAACCAACCGTCATCAACGCTGACTCGGATGCCTTCGCGGTTGTCGTCGGCAATTTTGAAGCCTTCGTCGGCCTTGGCTTCGCACCAACGCTGAAGTCCCTCAATGACACATTCGCCGTAAGAACGGAACTCTTCAACCTCGATGTTAAAGCGAAGTTCCTTGGTCTCGGCAGGGGTCTTTAAATCGGCGGTGAGGTCGAAGATGTTTTTGCCCTCGCGGCCCAGCTTTGCCATTTTGATGATGATTTTGGTGACGAGGTAGGCGCCGTCGTCAAGGAAGTAGTTTTCCTTTAATGCGGCGTGACCCGAGGTCTCAATAGCCAAGGGAGCGTTGGTACCCATCTGGCAGAGGCGGATGGCCTCGTTAATAACGTTTTTATATCCGCGCTTGAAGCGGTGGTGCTTACCGCCGAGATTCTGTTCAATAAAACTTTTAAGTCCCGAAGAGGTAACACTGTCGGTTACGATGGTCGAGCCGGGCTCGTTTTCAAGAGCAATGGCGGCGGCCAGAGCGATAAGGCGGTTGCGGTTGATCTCAACACCGTCGGGGTCAACACAGCCTGCGCGGTCAACGTCGGTATCAAAAATGACACCGAGGTCGGCGTTGGAGTTGATAACGGCATCACTGATAGATGCCATTGCCACCTCGTTTTCGGGGTTGGGAATATGGTTGGGGAACATTCCGTCAGGATCAAGATAGATACTGCCTGTGGTGTCGGCACCCAAAGGGGCCAAAACCTTATCGGCATAGAAGCCGCCTGCACCGTTACCTGCATCGACAACGATGTGGTAGCCCTTCAAGGGCTTATCGGCCTCGGTGACCTCAAGCTCACGGCAGATGATGTCGCGCAAAATAGCGGCATATTCGGTCATAAAGTCGCGGGTCTCGACAGTGCCCTCGGCCTTGGGAGCGCACTTTGACTCGTTGGCGGCGGCAATAATGTCGGCAACGTCGCTTGAATCGAGACCGCCCGTCGGCAGGAAGAATTTGAGACCGTTGCGATCGGCAGGATGGTGGCTTGCGGTGATCTGTACTGCACCGTCACAATTAGCCTTTACGGTGGTCATAAACATTGCAGGGGTAGAGGAAAGTCCGCAATCGAGAACGTGAACACCTGCGTTGCAAAGTGCCTCTATAACCTTTGCTTTGATCTTTTCGGCGGTGATTCTTGAGTCGTGTCCAACCGAAACGGTGAGATTGGTCGGTGCCTTATTGACCTTTTCGGCCAAAAAGGGAACGAAGGCGGCGGTTATATCATAAACCGCCTGGTCGGTCAGGTTGACCTCGTTTTCAAAGATGTCTGAAGCAAAGCCGCGGACATCCGAGCCTGATTTGAGTTCGGAATAGTTTTTCATAAATATCTCCCTATCTGCCAAAAAGGAAGCCTGCCCCAAGGTAGCCCAAAGCGATGAGCGAAAAGGCTATCAGGGTAAGAAAGAGTGACTTTAAGAAAAGTCGCAATCCTTTATGGCGTGTATTATATTTTTGCATATCTTCACCTCGTTTTCGGCCGTTATTCTAATTGTTGACACAAAACGAAAAAGATATGCCTGACAGGCACCAAAGTCGTAAAGGTTAATAAAATGGAATTAACTACGAGTCGGAGGTGCTTTATGACAGCAACGTTAGTAAACGGACAGTTGAAGGTGACCCTGTCCGAAACCGAAACGGTAAAATACAACATCGATCGCGTGTTTTTTGACAAGGACGGCAAGCAGGCGCAGTTGGCCCTGCTGTTATTACTCAAAATGGCAGCGGTCAAAACGGCATTCAAACCGAATGTAAGCCGTTTTCTTATCGAACTGTATCCCGTTTTCGAGGGTGGGTGTGAGGTTTATTTTATCCCCGAGCCGAACTGCGACATTGACTCGGGGAACAATAACAAAAATGCAGTATTTGATTTTTATTCGTCGGAAGGTCTGCTTCAGGTTATTGAGTTTTTATACCGTGATGAAAACTGCCGTCGGTTGCCGTCGACAGTCTATGAATACCCGAAGTTTTACCGAATGAGTGTTGAGGGTTTGAGCGAAAAGACGTACCTTACGGTCTTATTGGAATTTGCCGACCGATTGCCGAAGCATAAAAACGAATATTCGGGTTCGGAGCACCGTCGGATAATAGCCAAAGACAATGCGATATTCCGTATCGGGGCGGCCTTGGCGAGGCATTAAAGCGCCATATATTCTTTGGCCTTTTCACTAAGGCTCTCTGCCTTGAACAGGGCGCTTCCGACAACAAGCACGTCGGCGCCTGCTTCAACACAGAGTTTGCCGGTCTCTTCATTTACACCGCCGTCGACCTCGAGCAGGACATTTAAGCCTTTTTCCAAGCATTCGGCCTTTAATGCGCGAAGCTTATCTAACGCCGAGGGCATAAAACTCTGACCGCCGAAGCCGGGTTCGACCGACATTACAAGCACCATATCGCACTTGGGCAAATATTCAAAAATTGCTTCGGCCTTTGTGTTGGGCTTGATGGTGAGGCAGGTCTTACAGCCGAAGGAGTGAATGGCATCAAGAGTCTCGTTTATGTCGGAACCTGCCTCATAATGGAAACCGAGGTAGTCGGCATATTTGGCAAAGTCCTTGATATATCTCAAAGGACGGTCGATCATAAGATGGATATCCAAGGGGATGGAGGTGTGCTTTTTAATGGAGTCGATAACGGGGCATCCGAACGAAATGTTGGGGACGAAAATACCGTCCATAACGTCGAGATGGAGCATATCGGTCGAGCATTCCTCAAGCACCTTGCAAGCCTTACCCAATTCGAGATAGTCACATCCTAAAATAGAGGGCGAAAGTTTAGCCATAATTTTCTCCTTTTCGGCAAAAAGCCTCTAAAATTTATTACAATTCATTTTAACTGAAAATTGCCGACAGGTCAACACCTATCGGCAATTTTTTTGTTTAATTATCGGTCGATCTTTAAGGTGTCGATCTCTTCGCGGAGCATTGCGGCAAAGTCGTCAAGCGACATTGAGCCCAAGTCTACACCGCCGCGTTTTCTGACCGAAACGGTGTTAGTCTCGATTTCCTTATCGCCGATGATGAGCATATAAGGAATCTTTTCGAGCTGTGCTTCGCGGATGCGGTAGCCCATCTTTTCGTTACGGTCGTCGCAGGAGACCTTAAAGCCTTTGGCCTGAAGCTCATTGGTGACGGCCATTGCTTCATCGCGGAGTCGCTCCGAAATGGGGATGATGCGAACCTGCTCGGGAGCGAGCCACGTCGGCATTGCGCCTGCATATTTTTCCAAAAGCAAAGCGAGGGTTCTTTCATAGCAACCCAAAGAGGTTCTGTGAATGATGTAGGGAGTTTTCTTTTCACCGTCAACGTCGACGTATTCCATACCGAACTTTTTGGCAAGCAGCATATCGATCTGAATGGTGATGAGGGTGTCTTCCTTACCGTGAACGTTCTTGATCTGAATGTCAAGCTTGGGTCCGTAGAAGGCGGCTTCGTCGACACCGATGGAGTATTTGAGTCCTAGGTTGTCGAGAATCTTGCCCATAAGGGATTGAGCCTCATTCCACTGCTCGGGGGTGCCTTCATATTTGTCTTTTCTTTCGGGATCCCACTGCGAGAAACGATAGGAAACGTCCTCATCAAGACCGACGGCTTTAAGCATATAGTTGGCAAGTTCCAAGCATCCGCGGAACTCGTCCTCTAACTGTTCGGGACGAAGGATAAGGTGACCTTCCGAAATGGTGAACTGACGGACACGGATAAGACCGTGCATTTCACCCGAATCCTCGTTACGGAACAAAGTCGAGGTCTCACCGAGACGCATAGGCAGGTCGCGGTAAGAACGCATTTTGTTAAGGAAAACCTGATACTGGAACGGGCAGGTCATGGGACGAAGTGCAAAGCATTCTTTCTCTTCGTCGTTGGGGTCGCCAAGTATGAACATACCGTCCAAATAGTGGTCCCAGTGACCCGAAATTTTATAAAGTTCGCGCTTGGCCATAAGCGGAGTTTTGGTCAACAAATAGCCTCTGCGCTGTTCTTCGTCTTCAACGAAACGCTGTAAAAGCTGGATGGTTCTTGCACCCTTCGGCAACATAATGGGGAGACCCTGACCGATGGACTCAACGGTGGTGAAGTATTCCAACTCACGGCCGATTTTGTTATGGTCGCGCATTTTGGCTTCTTCAACGGCTTTGAGATACTCGTCGAGCTCGGGCTGAGTTGCGAATGCAGTACCGTAAATTCGGGTCAGCATCTTATTATTGGAATCGTTTTTCCAATATGCGCCCGAAATAGAGGTCAGTTTGAACGCCTTCAAAGCCTTGGTGTAGGTGATGTGTGGTCCGCGGCACATATCAACGTAGTCACCCTGACGGTAGAAACTGATAGGCTCGGAGTCCTCGAGGTCGGCAATATGCTCAACCTTATAGACCTCGCCCTTTTCTTCCATCAGTCTGATGGCCTCGTCACGGGGTAAAATTTCGGGCTTGATGGGAAGATTTTCTTTTACGATCTTCTTCATCTCGGCCTCAATGGCGGCAAGATCACTGTCAACCAGCTTTACGTCACCGAGGTCAACGTCGTAATAGAAGCCCTTTTCGGTGGCAGGACCGTAGGCGAACTTCGCGTGCGGGTAAAGGCGTTGTACCGCCTGTGCCATAATGTGAGCCGCCGAATGACGGAGAACCTCAAGTTCTTCCGCCTCGGGGCATTGGTCAACTGTGCCGTTGTTGTAGATTACTTTCATATTCTTTGCTCCTTTTTGGGTTGGATTTGAATTTCAACACGGGATGTCGAGGACGCCGTGGCACCATCCTCTCAGAGGAGGGTTAAAAACAAAAAACGCCCTCGGTGTGAATGACACACCAAGGGCGCAAAATTTATAGCGCGGTTCCACCTTGATTTATAACTTTTTTGTTCCTTTAACGCAGGACTACGGCAGTCTTGTTACCGAACTGCACTCAGGGGTGGTCTTCACCAAAAGTCTTTTCCGCACGGCTTTCAGCCGGTGACCGCGCTCTCTTTAGGATACACTCTCAGGTTACTCTTCCCATCGACGTTTTATTACAATATATAATACAATTATTGATTAAAAATGTCAAGAGTAAATATTCATCTTGAACATTGTAATTGCCGATTGCGTTTGTTGACATTTGTGTGGGGCTGTGGTAAAATCTAAACGTAATTTTTCGAAATGGGAGAATTATAATGAAAACTTTAAAATCTATTCTTTCTGTAATTCTTGTTTTATGCTTTGTTTTTGTGTGCGCCTGCGGCGACGGTAAGAACGATACAAGCTCTGACGTGTCAAACAGCGGCTCTGCTTCGAATACAACTTCGGACACGGGTTCTACATCGTCTAAAAATACCGCAAGTAAAATGACTGATGATCAGATCGCGATGGCTCAGCATCTCGGCAAATGGTCTGATAAATTGAGTGAGATCAATCAAAAAAAGGGAAGCTTTGCTTTTCTTGTTGAGACAGACACCCATCATCATGATTTGTCGGCTGAGTACATCGGCAAAAACGCCGCCGCTTTGTCCAACTTTGTTGAACTTGATTTCATTGCAAACCTCGGTGACCTTATCCGCGGATATTCGCAGGATGAGATAGACAATCCTGAAAATATGCGTGCCTGCTTGTCTGACATTGTTTACCGTTTCACCAACCGTGCAAAATGCCCCGTTTTTATGACGGTCGGCAACCACGATACCAATGTTATGTGGTGCGAGAAATGGGGCGATCACACAATGCAGATCATGCCCGAAGAGCACGTGGACGTTGTTTATGCGCCCTTGAAGCAATACAACGGTGACAAAATGGTGACCGGCGGCAACGGCTCTTATTACTATATGGATTTCCCTGAGGATAAGGTTCGTGTTATAATGCTCAATCAGGCCGATGACGTTTATGATGGCACGAAGTATACAAGCCGCTTCAAGATAAGCGATGAGCAGGTCGAGTGGTTCAAATCGCAGGCTTTGAACACCGATAATTCTGTTCTTGTTATGTCTCACGTACCGCTTGATGCCAACTTCACACTTGCTATAACGGGTGAAACCACCAATGGAGTCAGCAATTCCGATGCGATTCGCAATGCTGTTGAAGAATTTATATCCTCAGGCGGTGATTTTATCGCCCACTTCAACGGTCACGAGCACGGACAGATGGAATATATCGACGAAAACGGCAGACTGTATATTTCGTTTGTCAACGGTGGCAAAAACGGTGAGGTTGTGTCGATCAACAAAACCGAGCGAGTTGTTTCCACCATCGGTCTCGGCAGTGCAAAAAGCCGCGAGATAAGATATTGATATTTAAAAGTCTCGAGCAGGAATGCTTCGGGACTTTTTGTTTGCAAATACCTTGTTGACGGGCAGTGTGAGATATGGTACGATAAATTATATTTTTTTGGATTCGAAAGATGGGGTGAGGGTGATGAAAAGAGTTATGCTTTTAATAGCGGCTCTCTTTGTCGTGACTTCGACCCTTTTTTATTTGTTTTCGTCGGTTGCACTGCTTATTTTCGGTGCGGTGCTTTGCATTGCCGCTTTTGGTTTGGCGGTGTTTTCAAGACGGTTTAATTTAGGATATCAAGCAACGTTTATTTTGGCGGTCGGCGCGATCTACTGCGTCGGTCTGTTGCTTTGGTTTGC
Organism: Clostridia bacterium; assembly: GCA_017629275.1. Lineage (GTDB taxonomy): Bacteria > Bacillota > Clostridia > Oscillospirales > Acutalibacteraceae > UMGS172. Next base: position 7,006 of record JAGBXM010000087.1, on the reverse strand, counting down.
ACCGACCGTGACACGGGTTCAGTCACTCAAAGGGCAAGAGAGACAGGTTATCTGCCGTGTTGAGGAGGAGCCCGTGCTTCGTGATGATTACGTTCAGGTCTTGGTTGAAACATTTGGAGTTGACCGCAAATTGGAGGGTGTCGGTCGGGCGGTGCGGTTCTATCTTAATATGGACATAGAGCAAAATGCTTCGTCGGCCGTTGAGGGCGATATTTTAAAGGTTGACGTTAAATTCCTTGAGTTGAATGAGATAGGTCGCAAAAGCAGGATGGCCGAGCGTGTTTATATTTCGGCGGCCTGTGAAGATGCCGAGATTATAGGGCATAAAGCAAATTTGTATACTAAAATCGTAGGGCTGAGGCGCGGGATAAAACGTGCGGTTGATAGCTTTGCCTACGGTGACGATGCGGCACTGATAAAAGGTCTTTTGTTGGGCGATACCTCACAGATGAGTGACGAGTTGTATTCACAGTTCAAAATCTGCGGCGTCAGTCACGTTACGGCCGTTTCGGGAATGCACGTCGGTGTTTTCAGTATGATGGCAATGTCGGTACTGTCCCTTTTTATGAGTCGGAGGAAAGCATCTCTGTGGGCGTTGGTGCCGTTGACCGTTGTCTGCCTTTTGGCGGGACTTACTCCGTCGGCCGTGAGGGCGGGAATTATGTGCGCCGTTATGCTGGTCGCAAACTTCCTGTTCCGAAAATCCGACGGACTTAATTCCTTAGGACTTGCGGTTGCCGTGATGCTCACATTTAACCCGTTTTACATACTGAGTCTGAGTTTTCAACTGTCGTGCTGCGCAACGGCAGGTGTCATCATCGTTATGCCGTATGCTATGACGGTTGCTTCAAGGATACCCGAAATGGGCGGTGTCTGGGCATTAAAACGGGTGTTGGAGTCGGCGGTGCTTAACGTTATTCAGTCGGTCGGTGCGGTGGTCTGCACCCTGCCGATTCAAATTGCCGAATTTGGCAGCGTTTCACTTATTTGTCCCGTTGCCGGTGTGCTGATAAGTGCGGCCGCAGTCTACGTGATGTGCGTGGCTACCTTGGGTGTGGCAATTGCTTTTATTCCGTTTGTTGACGTGGCGGCCGAAGTGCCGTTTTTCGTTGCGAGGGTACTGACCAAGTATATCAGGGTGTGCGTGTCGTTACTGTCAGAGGTGCCGTTCGCAGTGTTACCTGTTTCGCGGAACAGCGCCTTTATATTTTTAGGTGTGTCAATGGTGATAATCGGTGTGTGGGCCTGTTTTAAATTGCCGTACCGCCGACGGGCGGCGGTGTTGTTGGTGGCCGTTTTACTGTGCGTTTCGGTCGGTGTTGACCGAATTGCTTCCAAAGATACGGTGCAGACTGCAATGCTTGATGTGGACCGAGGCTTTTGTACCGTTGTATCAACGGGCACTTCCTGCGTTATCATCGGTTGCGGTGACGATGAGTATGACCGATATACCGTCGAGTCCTATCTCAAAACAAACGGTATTACCGATGTTGAAGCGGTGTTTTTGCCATCGGACGAAGCATCGGTCTACGGAGGGTTCGAAAGCCTTAAATCCTCGCGCTCGTTTGAAAAGACGGTAATTGGCTGTGACAAAGGAAATTGGTTTGAACTGCTTGACGGCGGCTTGTCGGTGAGGGTTCTGACCAATGAAGGGAAAATTGCTTATTTGCTGACGACTTGTGGCAAGACAATGTTGATAAGTCATACCGATTTCAAACCGAGCGAAGGTTTAGGTTCGGTCGATACGTTGATTATGGGCAGAAAACCGATTGTCGGCGCTAAAGCCGAAACAATTGTGGCACCCAATGGTGTAAACGGAAAATTTTTGAGCCGTTTGACCGAAAATGACAGAGTTTTTGTTGCAACCGAAGGTACAGTTGTGGTAAAATTAAAGGAAGGAAAGGGGTTGGCCGTTTATGCAGGATAAATTTTTGAATATGTATCTTGGCGAAAATGACTTAAAGGCGCACATCAAGTCGGGCGGTTTCAAGCCCTGCTATCTTATTTTCGGTGAGGAGCATTATCTTACCCGAAACTACGTTGAGAAGATAGTTGCGACCTCGGTAGATGCTTTCCCCGAGTTTAACGTGTCGCGCTTTGACGGCAACGTCAAGGTGCAGGAGGTCTATGATGCGGTACAATCCTTCCCGATGATGAGTGCGAGGAAGGTCGTAACGCTTTGCGATTTTCCTTTTGACAAGGCATCGTCGGGTGAATGTGAAAAGCTTATAAACTGTCTTGATGAGATACCCGCCACCACCGTTTTTGTAATGTGGTGTGAGACGGTTGAAATCAACCCCAAAAAGCCGGGGGACAAGTTCAAAAAGTTAATGAAGGCGGTCGAGGCGGCCGACGGCGCCGTTATTCATCTCGGACGTAAAAGTGAAAGCGAAATTGTGAGAATGTTGCAGGCGGGGGCGGCACGGCGCAAATGCCGACTTGACCCTAACGTTGCAAGGTATATGATACAAAACTGCTCGGACGACCTCGGCACTTTGGTTAACGAGCTTGAAAAGCTTTGTATGTTTGTGGGTGAAAACGGTGTTATTCAACACGCTACGGTCGATAAGGTCTGTTCGCGTTCGGTCGAGGCCAGTGTTTACAACGTATCCAAAGCCGTCCTCGGGGGCGACCTTGATGGTGCGTGTCGTCTTTTGGACGACCTGTTTTATATGAATACCGATCCCGCGTATATTCTGACCTTTCTGGCTTCGGCTTATATTGATATTTACCGCGTGTTTGCGGCAAGAAATTCGGGGCGTTCGGTCAATGACGTTGCCAAGGAATTCGGTTACGGCAATTTAGCCTTTAAGCTGAACGATGCCGACCGACACGTCAAGAAATTCAGCGAAAAGCAGATAACCGATTCTTTAAAGGTCTTGCGCGAATGCGACCGACTTATCAAGGGGTCGCGAACCGACAACCGTGTAGCTTTGGAAAAGGTGTTGGTCGAACTGACGGTTATAGCATCGGGTGGTAAGGTATGATACACTTGACCGAGGCTGTTATTGTCGAGGGTAAATACGATAAGATAACGTTAAAAAATTTCATTGATGCCGAAATAATCGTGACCGACGGGTTCGGCATCTTTAAGGACAAGCAGAAGGCTTCGATGATACGTCGTATTGCTGAAAAAAGAGGTATTATCATCATTACCGACAGTGATTCGGCAGGGTTTGTCATAAGAGGTCACCTGAACGGCATCGTTGACCCAAAACACGTAAAGAATGTTTTTGTGCCCGAAATCAAGGGTAAGGAACGGCGCAAGAGTGAAGCCTCGGCCGAAGGCTTACTCGGTGTTGAAGGGTTGTCCGAGGAAATTATAACCGAGGCGCTCAAAAAGGCGGGGGTCGACCTTGAGGGTCACGGCAGAGTGGGTGCCGTCGGCGGTATTACCCACACCGACCTTTTTGAATTGGGACTGTCGGGAGGGCCTGACAGTAAGCGAAAAAGAAAGGCCTTGACCGACAAATTACAGTTGCCGTCCAAAATGTCGACCAATCAGTTGTTGACGGCATTAAATTCCTTGTATACTTTGGATGAAATTGTGAAATTGATACAAGAGGTGGAGTAAATGGCTAACGACAGTTCGAGAATCAGACTCTTAAAGGTTTTGGAAATACTTAAAACCTATTCCGACCGAGATCATCCGTTGTCGGCAAGTGATATTATCGAGAAACTTGCCAAATACGATATTGAGGCCGAACGTAAAGCTATATACCGAGATATCGAAGCGCTGGAGGAATCGGGCGTCGAAGTGGTTCGTACGGGTACTCCCAAAAAAGGGTGCTACATAGAGTCGGACGGCTTTCAGTTGCCCGAGGTCTGTCTGCTTATTGATGCCGTTCAGTCGGCAGGCTTCGTTCCCAAAAAGAGCAGTAAGCAGTTGGTTGAAAAGCTGCAGGGGTTGGTAAGCTGTCATCAGGCGGGTGAACTGCGCGACCGAATCTGTATTGAAAACCGTTCCAAAAGCGGTAATGAGGCGGTGTACGACACCATAAGTGTGCTTAACACGGCCATTATTACCCACCGCAAGGTTAAGATAAAATATGCGAAAAATCAGTTGGTCGGCACCAAATTGAAGGCCGTATATAAGGATATGGTCATAAATCCGTATGCTCTTATGTGGGAATCCGACCACTATTATCTTATCGGCAACAATCAAAAATATGATAATCTGACACATCTCAGAGTCGACCGCATTGCCGAAATAAGTCTTACCAAAGAGATGTCAAGACATTTTTCCGAAGTGTCGGAGTATAGTCAACGGTTTGATATTGCCGATTACTCCAAAAAGACCTTTAATATGTTCGGCGGTGAGAAGTGTCGGATAGATCTTGAATGTAAACTGCATCTGCTTGATCAGATAACCGATAAGTTCACCGACAATTTGTTCTTCAGACATTTTGACGGGGAAGACACCTTCCGTTTTTCGGCCGATGCGCTGATAAGTGACGGACTTGTGGGTTGGCTTATGCAGTTCGGCGGTGACATTAAGGTGTTGTCGCCCGAAACGCTGAAGCAAAGTGTTCGTGAAAGAGCTGAAACGTTGGCAAATATTTATAAAGACTAATTGTTGAAAGAGGCAGGATATGATCTTTAAGGCGGATTGGATCACTTATAAGACAGGTGAATATAAATCGGCTGATGATAAATACGGTAATCCGTCGCCCTATTTCAGAAAGACGTTTTGCGTTGAAAAGCCTGTTAAAAAGGCGACACTGTCGGTGGCTGCTCTGGGCGTTTTCAAGGCCTATTTGAACGGACAGGCGGTGGCAGAGGACTATCTGTCACCGGGTTGGGTCGATTACCGCAAAAAATTGCCCGTTATTGAGTATGATATAACCGACCGCGTCGGCGATAAAAATGCCGTCTCGATTGTACTCGGTGACGGTTGGGCGGTGGGACACCTGGGTTCGACCTATGCCTTTAAGCGCAACGGTTACAGTGACCGGATCGAACTGATGGCGGTCGTTGATATCGAGTATACCGACGGGACGCGTGAGGTCATCAACACAGATGACAGCTGGAAGGCAACGATCGGTGCCATTCGCCGCAGTGATATCTATATGGGCGAATATATCGACTCACGATGCGATTTGGGTGACTTTTCGGCCGTTGACTATGACGATTCTAAATGGGATAATGCCGAAAAGAGAGTGTTTAAATTTTCGCGGAATATCCTGCTTTATAAGACCGATGTGCCGCTTACCGTCGTAAAGCACCGACTTACCCCCGAATTGGTATCGACCGACGGGGTGCTTGTCTATGATTTCAAGCAGAATTTCGCAGGCGTTGTGAGTTGTGATATCAAGGGTGAACCCGACACGGTGGTAACCTTTTGCTACGGCGAGATGATGGTCGACGGCAAGGTCTACCGTGATAATCTCCGTAAAGCTGAGGCAACCGATACCTTTGTCTTGGGCGACAAAGGTGTGTATCACTTCAGACCGTTGTTTACCTATCATGGCTTCAGATATATGGAGGTCTCGGTCGACGGTAACGCTCAGGTTTTCGACGTTGTCGGTGAGAGTATGTATTCCGACCTTAAAGCTACGGGTGACTTCAGTTGCTCGGATGAGGTCGTGAACCGAGTTTTTAAAAACGCACTTTGGAGCCAACGCGACAACTTTATAAATCTTCCGACCGACTGTCCGCAACGCGACGAGCGTCTCGGTTGGGTGGGCGACTCGCAGATATTCTGTCAGAGCGCCATGTATAATATGGATTGCCGTTTGTTTTATAAAAAGCATCTTGCCGACATTCGCGATGCACAGTTGGGCAACGGCGCCGTTCCTGCCGTGGCTCCCGTACCGCCCGTTGGCTTCAATGCTTATACGGGTTATGATGCGCCTGCGGGTTGGAGTGAGGCCATCGCGGTCATTCCGATGACGCTTTACAAAATGTACGGAGACGAGCAGGTCATCCGTGAGAATCTCCCTAATGCAAAGCGTTTGTTGGACTATTATATTGCCGATTCCGACGGATTTCTTCGCGACGGACTGCACGGCTACGGCGATTGGCTGAGTGTTGGCGAGGTCACCGACAAGGGCGTCGTGACCAACCTTTACTTTGCTTATATGGCTAAGCTTACCGCCGAGATGTGCCGTATTATCGGAGACACCGAGGCACCCCGTTATGACAGGCTTTTTGAATGTGTAAGCTCGGCATTTAAAGAAAAATATGTTGACGGCGACGGCAAGATATTCAGTGATACTCAAAGCTCTTACATTTTAGCGTACAGCTTCGGCCTTTTATCGGCCAATGAGGTGAAATCACATATTGTTCGTAAATTCCAAGAATCAAAAGGCTTCCTTACAACGGGATTTTTGGGTGTAAAATACCTTTTACCGACCCTTTGTGAATTGGGTCTTGATGATTTGGCTTACGGTCTTTTAGTCAACCGTGAATATCCCGGTTGGGGTTATTCGGTGGTAAACGGTGCCACCACCATCTGGGAGCGTTGGAACAGTTATACACGTGAGGGCGGAATATCCAAAGAGGGTATGAACTCGTTTAACCATTATTCGTTGGGCTCGTGCGTCGAGTGGATGTATGAGTATGCTTTGGGAATCCGACCCGATGCGCCCGGTTTTAAAAGGGCGGTAATGAAGCCGTATTTTGACCGAAGGCTTCGAATCACCGAAGCACAAGGTTTTTACGATACCGATTTCGGCAGAATTTCGGTCAGGTGGGAGTATGACAAAAAGCATTGGCGCTATGAGGTCGAAATTCCGAAAGAAATAGAGGCCGAGGTTGAATTTTTAAATGCTGAAACGGTTGAAGAATACCACGAAGGAACAAAACACATTTATGTTTTAAAATAATGCAAAAAAACTATTGCTTTTTTAAAATACTTGTGCTATAATACTTCGGCTCGGAGTATGCCAAGCTCTGAGTTAAAAAATTCACACGTGTTTGTAATGTGACGAAACGGTGCTTGCAAAATGCAGGAAAGCCGTCAATTATACAAACGCGGCGGTATAACCGAAGGAGGAAATAATTA
>JAGBXM010000086.1 GCA_017629275.1 Clostridia bacterium | reverse complement strand
GTGGTATCACTGCGGCAACACCGAGCCTGTGTCTATGGGCAGCTTCAAGGTGTTCCAAAAGGAGTGCTGCTCTTGGCAGAACGAGGGTGAGGAGCCTTTGGTGATTAAGGTGAGCGGCAAGCGCATCATCCTGCCCATCTGCACGCCTTATTCCGATGATCTGAAGATGACCGTCAAGGTGGACGGCGTGGAGAATACCTTGCCCGAGTACATCATTCGCGGCGGTATCTTCACCAACTTCATCATCCTGGACGATGCTGAGGCCGGCGAGCACATCGTGGAGATCATTCCCAACGGTGACACCGTTTGGTGCGGCGGTCTGCTGGTTTCTTAATTATGAAGAAGATTTTTGTTCGTGCATTGACACTGCTTTTGGCAGTGTCAATGCTGTTTATGAGCGCCTGTGGTAAAAAGGACGTGTCCGATAGTGCTACTGAGTCGACCGCTTCCACGACGACCACGACTACGGTAATAAAGGACGAAGAGAACACCACAACTACCGCAAAGAATACGACCGCGACCGCTATGATAGGGGAGAGTAGCACCGCTACCGCGAAGCCCACAGCTTCTCAGACTATTGCACTGACAAAGCCGAGTAAGACGGGTACGACGTCGGTCGCGCCGAAAGACCCGACCTCTGCTTTTGTGGCGGAGTTTGAGGGTTGGCTGGAAAATCTGACCGAGTACAAAATCGGTGTTCCAAAGATGACGACCGTTACCGATGGCACCGTGATGACCTATTCCTTCACAGGTGCGAAAAATTCAGCGGATTGTTGTGTTCATATCCACAGTGCAAAAGATAAGAGCATTCGCGCTGCTTTTGTTACGGTGGAGGAACAGAAATACGATTTCATCTTCTCTGTTATTTCTTATTACGTCTATGTCTCTTTGGGTTTAACGAAGATGGACACAGATGCCTTTTTGGCGCAGTTTGATGCATTTCCTGATGAGTTGAAACTGGTGAATACGTCTGAGGGCGATTATCGTATGTCTTGCTTGACAACGGATGAGTTCCTGACCTTTGCTGTAGTTGCTAAGGGTGTGCCTAGCGTGACGGAGAAGCTTGTCGGTCAGTATCTGCAGAGCGCGGCGTGCGGCGGGTGTTACGACGATGTCAATCGTGCGCTCAACTATATGGTTCTCACCGACAAGGCTGAGGATTTGGGTATCACCTCGGTGATGTTGGAGCGTGCGTTAGTGACTCAAGGTAATCGCACACGTATTGCTAATGTGATGCGCCGTGCGCTGAAAGGTGAGGAGATTACCATCGGCTATATCGGTGGCAGTGTCACCGAGGGTGCGTATGCCTCCGACTATAACAAGACTAGTTATGCAGGTCTCAGCTTTGCGTGGTGGCAAAAGACCTTCCCCAAGGCAAAGTTCAACTTTGTCAAGGCTGGTTTTGGCGGCACCTCCAGTCTGTTTGGTGTCCATCGAGTGCAGGAGGACCTGCTGAAGCATAATCCCGATTTCGTGATTGTGGAATTCGGTGTTAACGACTGTGACCATTCCTTCCAGATCGAGGCATATGCCAATCTGTTGCATCGGATTTTGACCCATTCCTCTCAGCCTGCGGTTATGCAACTGTACGTGATGAACGAGGATGGAAGCAATCGACAGAGTTGGCAGACGCCTATTGGCAATCATTATGATTTGCCTCAGATTAGCTACCGAGACGCGGTGTATCCTGAGGTAAAAAACGGCACTTTCGCTTGGGGCGAGATCGGTGCCGATTGGGTGCATCCCACCAATCAGGGCCACGCTATGATTGCAGAATTGCTGATTGCATATCTAACCAAGACCTATCAGGACTTGGACCAAATTTCCACTTCAGTGCCTGCCGTAGCCAAGCCGTATGTGGAGTACGTATATGGTGCTGCCACATATCTTCACAAGGGTAACTTGACCCCTCTCAATATGAGTGGCTTCAAGGTGGTTAGCCACAAAAACACCTCTTGGTTTACCGGTGGTAAGGGCTCAATCACCTTCGAGTTTACGGGTAAGCGGTGCATCTTGGCATTGCCCGCCTCTTACTACGAAAACGATTGGGATGTGTCCATTCGAATCGACGGCGGCGCGGTAGTTTCTATGAATGGCCCGTTGTTTAGCGGTGGCGCTTTTGCCAACGTTTTAGTATTTGACGAGGATGAAGTGGGTAAGCATACCATCGAAATTATATGTAACAGCGGCTCGATGTATATTGGCGGCCTGTTTATCTCGTAAAATAGGGAAGAGGAGTATCGAAGGATACTCCTC
>JAGBXM010000085.1 GCA_017629275.1 Clostridia bacterium | reverse complement strand
TATACAGTCCATCCCATTTGGTGTAATAAACGTAACCGTCACCGAAGGTGGCATAATCGTAAGCACTGGCGGACGGTGTCGTTGAATATACTTTTTCATTCACCGGGTCAAAATAAACCATTTTTTTGCCGTCGCGGGTTTGGATGACGATGTTGTCGAAATCGGTCAGATCGGCGTAATGGGTGCTTGTCCACAGTTTGTTATTATGGAAAATGCAGCTTTTGGCGGCAAACAGTTTTTTGGCAACGGCAGTTTTACGGTTATACGCATAAAGATCGTTGTCGTGAGAATAAATAAGATAGTCTTCGGAGGCGATTGCTATTGCGCCGCGGTCAAGACAATCAAGTATATCCTGGGCCGTAACGGCGTTTTCTCCTGACGACATGTCAACTATAAAGTAGGTTGCATCGGCGTCGTTGGTTCCTTTCATAATATAGCCTTCGCCTCCAAAAACCTGAAGTCCGTAATATTGTTTGTCACTCGAAAAAAAGACTTCTTTTTCTGTGCCGTCGGTTTTGATTCTTACAACCTTGTTACCGTAAATACTTGTGCCGCAGTCGATGTAATATACCCAATCTCCGACAACGTTGATATATCTGGCACCGTAAACGTCGGCAAGAACGGTTTTGCCTGTTCCGTCGGTCTTAACCTTACAAAGGCCGGTGTAATGAGTAGAGTTGAAAAAACTGTAGTATAACCAATCACCCTGTTTGGCGATGGTTCCTCCGTGATATGTGGTGTTATATGCCATATTACCGGCAGTTCCTAAATTTCCATAGTAAGGCATATATATGTTGTATTTAGAAATGGTCGAACCCGATGAACCGGTCGAGGCTGTTGAACTTGTGCTTGGTTTTGAGGACGTAGCACTCGACGAGCTTGTGCTCGGTTTTGAGGACGTAGCACTCGACGAGCTTGTGCTTGGTTTTGAGGACGTGGCACTCGACGAGCTTGTGCTCGGTTTTGAGGATGTAGCACTCGACGAGCTTGTGCTCGGTTTTGAGGACGTGGCACTCGACGAGCTTGTGCCGGGTCTTGAAGACGTGTTTGTAGTCGACGACGGTTTGGATGATGAGGTGCTGTTGGGGTTGCTCGGAGTACTGCCTGTGGGTCGGCTGACCTCGTTTGGATCATCGGTGCCGCCGATCTCACCCGAATTACCGTTTGAAACGGTGGTTTGTGACGAATTGCCGTCGGATGATGTGTTTGAGGATGAACCCAAGCTGTTAAAATAGGAGTTATCAGACGGTTTTATAGAAAGATTTTCAGAGCTCGTACCGATTGAAGACCCCGAATGCTGTGAAGACGTTATTTCGCTATTTAAACCGACAGTATCTTTGCCTTGATTTAAACGGATTTTATTTGTTATCAGAAAATAAGCACCAAGGGTCACCAGTGTTACAAAGACAACAAACACGGCAATAAGCGAGGCGATGCGAATGACCGCGTCATTTCGTTGTTTTTTGAGGACCCGGGACATAACAACGCCCGCTTTTGAGTCCTTTTTAAGAACCGATTGCAGGATCTCATCGGCAACGGCGGCGCTGAGGACTTGTGAACCTATCGCGTTTCTCAAAACGGCGGTGATGAGTGCAATGAGGTTGCCGCCGTATATCGGTTTGTCAATGCCTTTGAGCTTCAACAGATCCTTCAGGCGGCGCTTTGCGGCATTCACACGGCTATACACGGTTGTTGCCGCCAACGATTTCATTTTGGCTATATCGGACACCTTTAAGCCGTCATAATACACTAAGGTAAGCAACTCGGCATCGTCGGGTGAGAGCTTTGAAAAAACCTCGGTGAAGTCCATAATCACCTCACGGTTAAAGCCGTCGACGGTGTCGTCATCTTCAAGGTAATCGTCTTCGGGAAGGGTGTCGGTCGAGTTGGAGGTCTTGGCAATAATGTCCTTAGATGAGTTTTGCGCTATTTTTGCAAGCCACGGCAGGAAGGCATCATAATCTTTAAGACGGGAAAGGTTAGCGTAGACCTTCATATAGGTGTCTTGAAGCGCGTCGTAGATATCTTGATCGTTATTAAGTATTTTGCGAATAATACTGAAGCTGTAACGGTAGGTGTTGAAAAAGAGTTGAGAAAACGCTTTGGTGTCGCCCTCTGCGGCACGTTTTACGGTGTCCTGATCAAACGGTGGTATTTCGACCGAGTCGTTATCGGTATGCAAAACAACTGTATACCCGAATGCGCCGTTTGTGGATCGCTTACTCATCTTAACTCACCCCCCGCAAATATATATTTAATTTATTTTACATCATTATATAGGGCATTGTCAACTGCTACTGTTCCTTGTCGGCGTCTGTTCGCGGTTTATTATCAAAATAAAAAAGGGGCTGTCTCACTAACCAGGTGAGACAGCCCCTTGGGGGTTTTCTGATTATGCCTTTTCGTCAAACTTTACGGGTGCGCCATTGATCGCATCGGATGCGAATGCGGCTTCCATAACCTTCATTACTCTGCGAACCTGTGGCAGAGTGACAAGTGCGGGTTCGATACCGTCGATGGCCTTGACAAGGTTGCGATAGTAATCGTGAACGTCACTCAGAGGACGCTCAACCTCGTAAGTATCGGTCGTGATCTCGTCACGGGGAGCCATTGTCTTGGTGATACCTGCGGCGGTCTGTACGGGGAGAACGTCGTTCTCGTGCCAGGCCTTGCATTTTACGACCTTGGCATTCTCACGCCAATCCTGAATAATGGCGGTGCCGTTTTTGCACTGCATATAGAATCTCGGCAGAGCGATAAAGTTGAAGGTGCCGACCTCGATATAAGCGGTCTTGCCGTCAACGAACTTGATGGTAAGCTTGAAGCCGTCGTCAACCTCGTCGGTGGTGATGTGGGTGCAATTACACGAAACTGTGTCGATATCGCTTGTGATGAGGAACAGCATCTGGTCGATAAGGTGAACACCCCAGTCAAGGATCATACCACCGCCGTAAGGCTTGTGGCATCTCCAGTCGGAGGGAATACCGCGCGAACCGTGAATTCTCGACTCGACGTTGATGACCTCACCAATGTCACCGTCTTCAATGATCTTCTTCATACCGAGGAAGTCAACGTCCCAACGGCGGTTCTGATGAACGGTGAATAATTTACCTGTCTCATTGGCGGCTGCAATCATTCTGTCAAGTGCCTTAACGCCCATTTCAACCGGCTTTTCGCAGACAACGTTTTTACCCGCCTTCAAGGAACGGACAACGATATCCTCGTGAACGTCATTAGGTGTTGCACAAACCACAACGTCAACCTGAGGGTCGGCCAAAACAGCCTCGAAAGACTCATAGGTGTGGATGCCTTTTGAACGTGCATACTCCATACGGGATTCTTTAATATCGTATATACCGGCTAGTGATACAACGTCACTCTTTAATGCGTGGTCACCGTGCCAGCCGCCCTGGCCGCCGAAACCAACGATTGCAATGTTCTTTTTCATAACAAATACCTCTCTTTTAGAGAAAACAAATTATGTACGTCCTTCACCCTCGTGCAGGTATTGGACGGTGTTTTGTTATACTTTGGTAAGATTCTTCGGCCTTGCGGCCTCAGAATGACAGAACTAAAGTATAATCCTGCCATTCTGAGTCAACACCGCAGTGTTGCCCTGAGGCGTATCCCGCCGAAGGGTCTTGCGAAGAATCTAAGTTTTAAATAAGATTAGATCTCGGGGATCTCGATCTCGATTTCCTTGCCAAGCTCGTTCGACTTTACGATACCGTCGATGATAGCCTGGTTGTAGATGATTTCGCTCGAAGGAACGGTAGCAGAGCCGCCTTCCTTGATAGCGTCAACAAAAGCACGAAGCTTCTGGCTGAAGAGACTGGTCTTGGTGGGGATAAGGGGAACTTCGTACTGAACGGGTTTGCCTGCAACGGTCTTGTAAACGGTCAAAGGCTTGTGGAACTCACCGTTCCAGCACTCGGTCGAAGGAATTCTCAAGCCACCCTTGGTACCAAGGATAAGTGCGTCACCGCAGGTATCCATATTCATTGCCCAAGAAATTCTGAAGTCGAGAATGATGCCGCCCTCAAGACGTACGAATGCTGCTGCAAAGTCGTCAACACCGAACTTCTCAGCATACTCGGGGTGACCGTTGTTGAGGTAACCTGCGTAGTTGGGAGCGGTACCGAAGAAGTTGGACATATAACCGGTAACGGTCAACGGCTTGGGATAGCCAACTGCTTTGAGAAGCATATCGAGAGAGTAAGAACCGATGTCACCGACAGCACCGATACCGCCGGTCTCCTTCTCGATGAAGGTGG
>JAGBXM010000009.1 GCA_017629275.1 Clostridia bacterium | reverse complement strand
TTAGTAAAGGTTATCGACTTTGTTTCGTGGGACAACTATCCAAGATGGAGAAACACTCCGCATGACGTGAATGTCGGACAGTATTCTGCTATGTGTCACGACCTTATGCGTTCTTTAAACTGCAGACCCTTCTTCCTAATGGAAAGTACGCCCAGCCACGTCAATTGGCACGAATTCAACAAGTTGAAAAGACCCAAAGTACACATGCTCTCCTCAATGCAGGCCGTTGCTCACGGTTCGGACAGTGTGCAGTATTTCCAATGGAGAAAGAGTCGCGGCAGTTCGGAAAAATTCCACGGCGCGGTTGTTGACCATGTCGGCAACGAACACACCCGTGTATTTAATGATGTTGCATCTGTCGGTGAGCGTCTTGAAAAATTGGACGAAATCGTAGGTACGGTTGTCCGTCCCAAGGTTGGTTTGTTGTATGATTGGGATAATCAGTGGGATCTTGATATGGCACAAGGTTTCCAACGTGACGACAAAAAGATAAGCCAGACCAACTGCCAATATTACAACGCTCTTTGGAGCAAAGGTGTTGATGTAGATATTATAGGTGCCGAAAGCCACGATTTCTCGAACTACAAGGTTATTTTTGCTCCTATGCGCTATATGGTCAGTGAAGCTTTGGGTAAGAAATTTAAAGATTTCGTCAAAAATGGCGGAACTTTGGTTTGTACTTATATGACCGGTATGGTCAATGAAATTGATCTTTGTCATCTTGGCGGTTGGCCGGGCGCAGGACTTCGAGAGGTATTTGGAATTTGGAATGAGGAAATAGATACCCTTTATCCTGAAGAATCAAATACCGTTAAGCTTAATGACGGCACTATTGTTAAGGCTGTTGACTACTGTGAGTTGATTCACTCCGAGGGTGCCAAGGTGCTTGCAGAGTATGATTCTGACTTCTACAAAGGTATGCCTGCATACACCGTCAACAACTTTGGCGAAGGCAAAGCATATTACATCGCCTTCCGTGATGACGGCAGCTTCACGCAAAAGGTTGTCAACGATATTTTAGACGAGGTCGGTGTTAAGTCTGAATTTGACGGTGTACTCAAAAAAGGTGTAACCGCACATTCAAGAACCGACGGAGAGAATGTTTATGTTTTCCTTGAAAACTACACTCCCGACGATTTTGAAACTGAAACCGCTATAAAATGGACTGAGGTTGACACCGGTAAGACCTTAACCGGCAAATTCACTGTCAGTGGATTCGGCACTCTGATTCTCAAAAAATAATGTGTAAAACAAAAAACGCTATCCTTAGGCGTTGTACCCTAAAGGATAGTAAAAGAGCTGTGTAGAAAATTTCTACACAGCTCTTAATTTTGTCTCATACCGTAGCAAGCAGGGAAAATGTACGGCACATTTTCCACTTTTTAGGAGAACCTAAAACCCTTTTCTAAACAAATATCATCTATTCGATAAATTGGAATTTACCCAACTCACAAACCAATAATAGCACGATACAGCATTACAAGTCCTGCGCTTAGTAACGTACCGCCAACAATATCCGTGAGCCAATGTACGCCGGAAATCAGCCTGCCAATTACCATAAAGGTAATAAATGCTATGATTGTAACAGCAATGATATTGCGGAGCACTTTGTTCTTTATGCGACTACCCAGTTGCATTATAGCCGTCGGCATAACGCACATCACAAGTAAGGTTGTTGAAGATGGGTAAGATGCTTCCAAATATCCGTTTATCAGTACCGGCCTGTAATTGATTACCACGCTCTCGAAAAACAAATAGGCGGCAATCGTGACAATATAAAATCCGCCCAAAACAAGAATGTCGTAATCCACCTTACGTATACTTTTACGCTTGATCCACTGCACAAGTCCAAATATACCGAAGCCCATACACACAAAGATCGGCACAAGTCCGAGCCAATCCGTTATACTGTATAAGCTGAAATGCACACCTGTCAAAATGTGGACAAAACCATTGATGCCGGCAAATCCTACCGATGAACCTTGCGGGCCAATCGCACGCACATCCACAAAGCAAATTGCCAACGTCCACAGCACAAACGCTGTAAGCAAACACATTGAAGCGATAAAGCTTTTTCTAATTCTTTTCATTTTTTCTACCATCCTTTTGGTTTGTATTTTGGATTTCGCCTGAATACAAGTTTAGGGAAAGGTAATGAAAAATGAAAGAATTTAGCCGTCACATCGATGATACGCTTCGTATCATTGCCGCTTTATCAGCATTAGAGCCTTTATAATCAAAAACGCAAATACGAATACCGCTGCATAGGGTTGCTGACTTATAATGAAAAGGCATACTCCAACGGCACTTATTGTCAGCGACAAAATACTTTTGCTCTGAGTCCAAAGTCTTTGACGACAGTTTTGTAGAGCAAGAGTCATAATGCCCAACACTATCATAACACCAACAAAAATAATGTACGCGGTTTTTAAGTACGGCTGAACTTCACTCAAAACAAGGAGTGATACCTCTCTGATAACGCCATCCGCTTTTTGACCGAAGAAAGGTAAAAACAGCAACAATGCCATACCACAGTCAAGCAGGCCAAAAACCAAGTCTCGAATCGTTCTTTCTTTTTCCTTGTGGTCTTTTTCTGCAATGGCAAGAATCTCTTCGCCGGACAACAGTTCATCCAAGGAGACAGAGAAGAACTTTGATATTGCCTTCAAAGACTCTATGTTCGGGAATCCTCGTCCTGATTCCCACTTTGAAATAGCAGTTCGGGATACATACAGCAATTCTGCCAATTCCACTTGTGTAAAACCTTTTTGCTTTCGGAGTTCCTGTAATTTTTCATTAAATTCCATAATAGCACTCTCTTATAAAATCTTATTTATCGGTCAATTGTATTATAGCATAACTTGACCAACAAATAAAGAGAATATAAAAAACACCCACAGTTTAAAAAACTACGGGTGTTTTCGTAACTTGTTGTACTGTCCTTTAGAGTATAACTCCTACTGATAGCGTTTTTTTGTTTTATTTTAATGGTCAGAGAAAAAATCGTCTTCACTGCCGTTTCCGAAAGGAAGACCTGTTCCCTCGTCAGCTATTTTATTGACGTAGCTTGAACCGCCCTGGTCAGGCAAAAGGGATGCGTACACCGTTTCGGTAGTATTGTCAGATACGTGATACACTGTAAATGACATCGTTACTCCGGGCGCAGTACTTTCGATAATATCAAGTGCAATATTACTCTCAGTAATTTTCACATCGTTAATGTGAGTAATAATATCATTCTTTTTAATTTTGGTATAAAGTTGACTGTCCTCATCAACAACGGCAACCTGAAGTCCGGTCGGCATACCCATCTGTTCCGACATAATACTGTTGACCGCCGTATACTGAATACCAAGTCGACCGCGTCCTTCAACATATTTGTTTTTGATTAACGAGTCAACTATTTTTACAACGGTTTTTGAAGGAATTGCATATCCCACATTGTCGTATTCAGTGCCTGCAAGTTTAACTGAAGTGATGCCAATGACCTTCGAATACATATCAACCAAAGCGCCGCCCGAGTTACCGGGATTGATTGCGGTGTCGGTCTGTATCATTTTCATTGAATAACTTGATGTTGACGATACTCTGACACCTTTTGAAGAGATCGTACCCGATGTGAGAATTGATTTACCTTCTGCACCCTGCGGGTATCCGATAGCGATAACGTCTTCACCTATACTTATCTCATCCGAATCAGCAAAACTCGCTTTTTTGAGT
Organism: Clostridia bacterium; assembly: GCA_017629275.1. GTDB lineage: Bacteria > Bacillota > Clostridia > Oscillospirales > Acutalibacteraceae > UMGS172. The sequence continues at coordinate 48,378 of JAGBXM010000009.1, read as the reverse complement.
CCGGTTGTATTAACCTTTAAAACCGCAAGATCGCTTCTTGTATCACCCGCAACAAATTCGGCTTTTAATTCGGCACCGTTGGCAAATGTGATTAAAAACTTAGGAGAAGCAACTTCCGAATATATGTGATCATTAGTAATGATGTACCCGTCCGAAGTATACACAACACCGCTTGCATAACCCTGAACACCTTTACTTGTATAAACGGTAATAGCAACGATCGAATCGTTAACGTTATTAAAAACTTTAATTTTATCATTGGCAACTGCCGACTCATCTCTTGTTGACAACGATGTCGAGCCGCCAAAAGCACCGTTCTTAAAGCCATCACCTGATTTTGACCCAAAAACAAACCCTGCAGCCACCGCAATAACAAGAGATATCGTTATAGCAATTATAGCAAAAAACACTTTAAGCCCCATATTTGAGCCGTTTTCGATAGGTTTGGTTACCGTATTAAAAGTAACTGTAGGATTTAACTCGGAATACGGAATATAACGCTCTTCTTCGACCGAAGGCATACCATTATCACCTGCAGTATAACTATACACGGGCGACTTTGACTTTTCATCATCAGCCATCGTATCGACTACTGCTTCGCCATCAGTATCAGACTCGATTACGTTTTCCTGCGGAACTGCGTTTTCGCTATCGGGTTTATCTTCAACTGTCTTATTATCATTGTCAGGTATAGCGCTATTTTCAGCAATTTCTTCACTGACATCTTTTATATTTTTATCATTATCCATAATATACCCCTTAACTAAATCTTTTAGGTAAAGTCACCGTGAACTCTGTAAATTCATCAGGTTGACTTTTGACCTTAATGCTACCCTTATGAATATCAACAATCGTTTTAACGATGTATAAACCCAGCCCCGTACCGTCCTTATTGGCAGAACGCGCTTTATCAGACTTATAAAATCTATCAAAAATATACTTCAAATGCTCGGGACTGATTCCCTTTCCGTCATTTTTGATGCTGAAGCAAATATTTTTATTTTCATCCTGCAACACACTAATATCTATTGTTCCGTTTTCAGGAGTAAATTTAATAGCGTTGTCAAGAAGATTATATACAACCTGGTAGATCAGATCACGGTCAGCAATCAACTCAACATCCGAATCATCGTCCAAACCTTCTATATTCAAATTTTTACTGTCTATTCGTTGCTCTTGAGACAGCAATACATCACAAATAAGTTCTGACAATATAAAATTCGTCGGATTCGGTTTCATCTCCCCCGATTCAAGACGTGCAAGGCTCAGCATCGACTGAACAAGACGGGACAGGCGTTTTACTTCACTCGAAACGATGGTGAGATAAGCTTCTTGTTTATCCGGCGGTATGGTACCGTCAAGTATACCGTCTATAAAACCTCCGATTGTGGTCATCGGTGTTCTGAGCTCGTGTGACACGTTTGCAATAAAACTTCGGCGCATTCCTTCAAGTTGAGTAAGAGAATCGGTCATTGCGTTGAAGGTTGCGGCCAACGTTGCTATTTCATCGTCACCCTCAACCGGAATCCTTTGCGAGAAATCACCTTTAGACATATTCTCGGCCGCTTTTGACATATGATTTATGGGACGGGTTATTTTTCTTGTCATAAAATACAAGAAAACGAACAAAACCGTCAACGGTATTGCGGTACAAATAATATATATCTGAGATAATTCGCTCCACATCGCCTGCAAATGCGATGCACGGGACGATATAAACACAAAACCCAATACTTTTCCGTCAAACGAATAAAACGGAGTAGCGGCGGTATAAAACGAATTTTCGAAGCGACCGCTCAAACGTCCTACTTCAAAAAAACTTCCTTTCGATGCAATATTCAAAATATTCTGAGGAATAGTGCTTTTTGAATGAGCACAACTTTTCGACGTGTTCCACTCAGTGCAACTGCAAATGAAAACGTTACCTTCGGAATCGCATACGTATGTTTCTCCTAAAACTGCATTAGATACAACACGTATCATTCCGTTTAAACTAACGTAAAATTTTTCACTGTTATCGGTTTGACTTGATAAAACCGATGATACCGTCTTACAGTTGTCGGTAAGTAATTGCTTTTTATCGTTTACAAAATAATTATTAACAGAAATACTCAATAATACAAGAATCAGAATGGTACTGATCAGCATAGCGATAGCCGTTGTCATGAATATCTTCTGAAACAATCGGTTTTTCATTACATCAACTCTGTTTTATTTCAAATTTGTAGCCAACTCTGCAAACCGTTTTGATCGTCCATTGATCCGAAACGTTTTCTAATTTTTCGCGAAGTCTTTTTATATGAACGTCAACCGTTCTCGAACCGCCATAGTATTCAAAACCCCATACCTCGTCAAGCAATTGGTTTCTTGAATAAACCTTATTAGGATTACTTGCAAGATGATAGATCAACTCAAGCTCTTTAGGCGGAGTATCAATAGCAACACCATCAACAATTAATTCGTAATTTGTAAGATTGATAACAAGTTTATCATATTTTACGATTTTTTCAACGTTTTCATCGTTACCGGATGTTCGTCTCAAAACTGCTTTAACACGCGCAACGACCTCTTTTGAATCAAAAGGCTTTGTAACATAATCATCGGCACCCAAGTCGAGACCCAAAATTTTATCAAAAGTCTCACCTTTAGCGGTAAGCATAATGATAGGCACATCAGAAAGTTTTCTTATAGCGCGACAAACCTGCCACCCGTCTAACTTAGGAAGCATAATATCAAGAAGAATAATATCAGGCTCCTCGGTATTGAACATATTAACTGCCGACTCACCGTCGTTGGCTATTACGGTTTTAAAGCCATCCTTTTCAAGATAAAGTCTCAGCAATTCACAAATATTAGAATCATCGTCAACTATTAAAACTTTTTTAATAGGCATAAGCGTTCCTCCCAAAAAGTATTTTACCATATTTCTATTTTAAATCAAAGAGGTAAAAATATATGAATAAATTATTAAAAAACTGTGATATATCGGGAAAGAATAACAGTTTTTAAGAAAATTTAAGATTTATATAAAGGAAAAGTCGCTCCAGGTTAACCTGAAGCGACCAAAACGCAAAATAATTAAGCCTGTTCTGCCTTGATCTTTGCGAGACACTCCTTGCAATATACGGGGCGGTCGTCACGAGGAATAAAAGGAACCTGATCAGGTTTTCCACAAGCTGCACAAACGATATCATGCATTTCCTTAGGAGCTCTGTTTGCATTTTTACGTGCGTCACGGCACTTCTTGCAGCGCTGAGGTTCATTGGTGAAACCTTTTTCCTGGTAGAATTCCTGTTCACCGGCAGTGAACACGAAATCCTCGCCGCACTCTTTGCATTTAAGGGTCTTGTCTTCGAACATGTTTTTTACCTCTCTCAATATGAGTATTTTAGCCCCGGACGGAATCGCACCGACACCTTTGTACACAACGCTCTGCTGAATTTAAGCTACTAAGGGCATATAAACTATTTAAATTTAGAACGGATACGCTGAACGGCATTGTTGACCGATTTTGCATCCATACCGTTGCGTGATGCTATTTCATCACGCGAAAAACCAAGAACCATATCAGAAAAGACCGAAAACTCTTTAGTTGACAGTATACTTTTAGCTTTACCGATAATACCGAGATACTCTTCCTTCGAAAATAAAGCCGCCTCAGGATCAGAGGAACTGTCGGCAATCTGAAAAGAATCGATCTCCACTAAATTTTCTTGAGGAATTTGCGACAACTTACTGTTCTTACGAAGATAATCAATAATGGCTGCATCTATGCAACGACGAGCAAAAGTAGGAAAACTTGACAAAGTACCGTCAAACTTACGAGCTGCATAAATAAGTCCTATATTTCCCTCTTGAATAATATCTTCAAGTTCACAACCGTCACTCAAAAATTTAGTTGCTCTGGATTTAACCAATGAAGCATATTTATCGAACAACTCAACGGCAGTAAGCGAAACCCCGTCAAAAATCTCAGTACCTTCGTAACTCAAAACCATCTTCCTTGCGTCGATAAAATGTCATTCTGATATCATTATCCATTTTTATGTATTTTAAACGATTTTCAACAATCTGTCAATATTATTTTGACAATTTTGCCGAAATTATGAAATCTCACAAATTCACATATACCTTTTAGGTGCTTTTGTCTCAAAAATTAACACACCGTGTGACACTTTACGTTTAAAACGTGATTTTAAACGTATTTGTCTGGGTTTTGTGTTGACTGTATTTGATAACGATTGTATAATATCAAAATGAAGACGAATTAACATTTTAACGTTAAGATTGGTAGTGAAGTTCAATGTACACTTCTTTCGAAGATTTCGACAAGAATCTTTTTTTCAACGAATCTTTTATACACACTTTTTACTGTCCTCTTAAAAAGATCAGTTATCATAACCATAATTTTTTTGAATTGGTCTACATAGTCGGTGGTAAGGGATTGCATAAATTAGATAATGATGTCCGAGAAATAACCGCCGGCGATTATATGTTTATGGACTACAGTACCTTCCACGAATATGAAGCGCTTACCGACGATTTTGCTGTTATCAACTGTTTATTTTTATCAAAGGTAATCGATAAGACTATGTCTGACTGCCGCGATTTTAATGAACTTTTAAAGAGCTATAACTTACGTCTCAGTAACTTCGTCTTCAAAGAAAAGACCGTCAACCGCTTCTTCAGAGATAGCGACCGCGAAATCGGACGAATTCTACAGGATATGTGTAAAGAATGCGGTGAAAAACGAACGGGATATATCGACTACGTCAGAAGTTCGCTGATTCAGATTATTATTAAGACGATTCGACAAACATCAGTAGACATTAAAGATAACTATTCTTCCCCGGTTCTTAAAGTTTTGAATTCAATTGAGCAAAAATACAGTGAGCGACTTCAGTTGAGTGATATTGCCAACGAATTATTCATCAGTGTTCCGTATATCAGTTTAAAGTTCAAAGAAGAAACAGGTATCACATTCAGCGAATACCTTAAGAACATCCGTATACAAAAGGCCTGCGCTTTACTAAACACGACCGACTTGAAAATTCATATTATAGCAGAAAAAGTCGGATATAGCGACTACAAACGTTTCGGTAATGTGTTTCGCGAAATAACGGGCGTGTCTCCCGGAAAATTCCGAGCGCAAAGTACTAAATAACATATCAAAACGCGACAGACAACAGTCTGTCGCGTTTTAATAATATTAATAGTTTTCTTTTCTGACTTCAAAATAGCTCTGAGGATGAGCGCATACAGGACAAACCATAGGAGCCTTTTTGCCCATTACAAGGTGTCCACAGTTACGGCATTCCCACATGGTCTCTTCCGCTTTTTCAAAAACCTTCTGCATTTCAACGTTGTTGAGCAATGCACGGTATCTTTCTTCATGAGTTTTTTCAATTGCGGCTACTGCACGGAATTTCCATGCAAGTTCGGCAAAACCTTCTTCCTCAGCGTCCTTGGCAAAGCGATCGTACATATCGGTCCACTCATAATTCTCGCCTGCGGCTGCTGCAGCAAGGTTCTGAGCGGTATCACCAAGCTCACCCAATGCCTTAAACCAAAGTTTTGCGTGTTCTTTTTCGTTTTCAGCAGTCTGAAGGAAAATAGCAGCGATCTGCTCAAAACCTGCTTTTTTGGCAACACTCGCAAAGTATGTATACTTATTACGAGCCTGGCTTTCACCTGCAAAAGCCTCCATCAGATTTTTTTCGGTTTTGGTACCCTTAAGTTCCATAATTTTTTACCTCCTAATAATAAATTAATTAAAGAATTGAGCTTTAAATATATTATGATATTTCCGAAGAAAAAAGTCAATATTTTTTTTATTAAAAAGCCGCAGAATGCATAGCATTTCTGCGGCGAAATTTATTCTGTAACCGTGGTAGAAGACGAAGACGTTGAACCGCCATCTGACGAAGTTGTCGATTGTGATGTTTGATTAGTACTGTCACCTGTGCTTGATGTAGAAGATGTCGATGAAGTACCACCGGCATCAGACGTTGCACCGTCACCTATTGTTCCATCTTCGGGAATCACGGGTTCGGTTCCAACCACAGGTCTTACCTCTCCGGGATGTTCGGTACATACCGCAGGTAACGAATAGTTGGTCTTATACCAACCCTCACCCACTTCGGTACATTTATCGGTTGCAAGAAGGCCCGTAGACTTACAGTAATATCTGCTGGTCGTAAACTCGCTGTCAACAAATTCCTTGGGTTCAAGGTTTTTATGAATACGTTTCATAACCGCTGTCCACATAACTCTTGCCAAAGATCCGGGGGAAACGGTTGCAGGATCGTCATAACCGTACCAACATGAACCAACGTAGTAAGGAGTGCCGCCCGCAAACCAGCAGTCGTTAGCGCCTGTAGCAGTACCTGTCTTACCATAGCACTTAATAGTATCGCTAAACGAAGCAGCACCTCTACCGGTACCATTATCGCCGTATACAACACCCTGAAGCATATGATTGACGATAGTTGCAGTATTTTCATCAATAGCCGCAATACCGCTTTCCTGCTTTAAAATAACCTTGTCACGCTGGTCGGTCATAAGAGTAATGGTGGTCGGTTTATAATAGGTACCAAGATTACCGAATACGGCAAATGCCGCCGCCGACTGAGTAGTGGTTATTCCGTGAGTCATACCGCCGAGTCCCAATGACGAAAGGTTCATATCATTGGCACCGTCAAGATTATCAATACCAAGGTTATTGGCAAGATAATAATAGGTCGACTCAACGCCCATCTTTTTAATCAAGTGGCACGGAATCGTATTTACCGAACGCTCAAGAGCATATGCCGCAATAATAGGGCCTTCATAATAACCGTGAGCATTTCTCGGACCTGCGCCACCGTTTGGATAATACTTTTCAAGCGGTTCGTCAACAACAAGTGAAGAATAATGAATCAAATTCTTCTGAATCGCCTGAGAATAGGTAGCCAAAGGTTTAATGGTCGAACCGGGTTGACGGTAAGACATAGTCGCACGGTTAAGTCCACGGTTTTCGGTCTTCTCACCTGCACCGCCAACAATACCAACGATATGACCCTCATAGTCCATAACCGTCATAGCCGATTGAACGTGTTTGCCTGTCTTTGAGTTGGTTACATAGAAATACTTATCCATATTTGCGTATTCTTCTTCAAGAATGGTCTGTATTTCAGGTTTCAAGGTACAGTATATCTTATAACCACCGTTATAGAAGTTCTTGGAAGCGTAGGATTTATCCATACCGTACTCATCAACAAGTCGGTCGATAACCTCCTCAATCACCGCATCGATAAAATAACTGTTGACGGTGTCCGAGTTTTTAGCCGATTCATCAGCGACGATCTCTATATCGGTCGCTATCGCCTCTTTATAAACTTCCTCGGATATATACTTCTGTTCCTTCATAAGCCTTAGAACAGTACCGCGACGTTCTTTATTCTTTTCAGGATGACGGTCGGGACGGTATCTTTCAGGCTCTTTAATAATACACGCCAGAGAAGCACATTCAACCAAAGACAACTCATTGGTAGATTTGCCGAAATAATAGTTCGAGGCAACCTCAACTCCGTAAATACCACCGCCAAGACAGATGGTATTAAGATAACACTCAAGAATGGTATCTTTTTCGTAGTTTTCTTCAAGATACCTTGCACGCATTATCTCACGTATCTTACGCATCGGAGTCTGTTTATTATCATTGGTCAGGTTTTTAACCAACTGCTGTGTAATGGTAGAACCACCCTGATTTGACGAATACAGATCTATAAACATATTGGCAAACGCACCGACTGTACGTTTCCAGTCAACACCCTGATGATCTCTAAAACGTTGGTCTTCGACCGCAACAAACGCATTTTTCAGATCTTCGGGCATCTTTTCGAAATCAACCCAAATTCTGTTTTCTTCACCGTGCAAACGTTGATACTCAACATATTCCCCGCTGGCCTCATCTTCAACATAGATCGTTGTAGTAAAACCTAAAGCGAGTTCGTCAAGATTCTCGTGAACTGTATCATCAACAAAGTTGAAAACGTAAATAGCAAAGGCTCCGACAACAAGACAACCTGTAATAATACCGATAAGCATTATTGAAGCCAGAATCTTCAAACCGAGAAAGATACCCTTTTTGACCTTCTGTTTTTTTGCATCATGACTTTTCTTGCGATCCTCTTTTTTGATCTCACCTTGCTTTTTACCAAAGCTGGTCAAATCAACTTCCTCGTCCTTTTCGCCAAAGTCATCAAGGTTCAAAGAATCATCATCAACGTCTTTGGGTTTCTTGAAAGCATTTAGATCAAACGAATCGTCATCCGATATATTGTCACCGGGCATCAGATCTTTTTTCGAAGCATCATCGCTATTCTTTTTATCGTTAAAGTAGTCTAGATCGTAATCCTTTTTCTTATCAAAATCGTCCACAAACTCACGCCTCCTTTGTGTCGATACACCAACTGCAAACGAAATTAGGTGTTTATCCTATTGTAGCATATTTTTGTAAAATTTGTATTACAGTATTGTTACAAATAACGCATTATTATGAGAAAATAGGAATTTTTTCACAACAAACTTCCGATTTTAGTATTGATCACGGAATATTTAATTTATTCCGCGACAACAATAATTTCAGGTGAAAAATATGTTTAAAAGATTTCTATTAACTTTGATTTTAGTTATAACTATTATTACGATAATGCTGATTTTACCAACATCATTTACCAACAAAGAACCCGTAACATCAGAGCAAACCAAAACCTCGATACAAAACAGTCTATACTCAGTCAAAGCACTAAACGGCAAAATTGCAGTATTTGCCGACGATGAAGATACGCCTCTTTACGTACTCCCCTCACCGTTAATCGACGACCTGCCACCTTACGACCGAGAACTGTTAACAAACGGCATCACGGTAAACAGTAATACAGAATTATTGCAAGTATTAGAAGATTATGACAACTGACCGTCAAGATATGCACAAGCCTTTATAAAGTCCTTATCAGCCTCAATTCCGTTGATTAAACGGTATCTCAATTCATCCTCAGTCCATTCAACAGGGTAATCGGGCTCAACACCGATACCGTCGAGACACGTGCCGTTAGCTGTATAATACTTGGCAACCGTAAACTTGACCAACGAGCCGTCACTCAAGGTAAACGTTCTTTGAACAACGCCTTTTCCGAAAGTTTTACGTCCGATAGAAACGGCCTTTTCATAGTCTTTAAGACCTTGTGTAAACAATTCGGATGCACTTGCGGTATTTTCATCGGTCAGCACGACCATCGGCAAATCAACATCATTCGCATCCGAAAGATAGGTCTGGCAATCGGCCTCGTTTTTATACTTGACTTCAATAGCCAAACCTTCGGGAATAAGATAATCAAGTATATGATAAACCGAAGTCAAGGTGCCGCCACCGTTACCTCTGAGGTCAAAGATAATACCTTTTGCATTATCCTTTTCTGCGGCATCCACAGCTTCAACAAACTGGTCTACCGACGCTTCATTAAACGAGGTTATCTGAATATAAGCCTTATCACCAATCATCTTATAAAAAACCGATTGTGACAAAAAAGTAGTTAACTCAACAGAAAAGTCCATTAGTTCGCCTTTTCTATTTACAGTAACCTTCAGAATATTACCCAAAGGTCGCGACTTAATATAATTAACCGCCGCAGAATACCCCATTTCGGCAACACCCTGACCGTCCAACTTCACTATTTCATCGGAAGACTTGATACCGCCCTTTTGAGCGGGACTGTCTTTATGCACATCCAAGACGTAAATCGTATTATTATCGGGATGAGCCGATACCTGAACGCCTATACCTGTATTATATCCAAGCAACGCATCAAGGTTGGCTTCGGCATCATTGGCAGTAACATAACCGGAATACGCATCATTCAATCCATATACATAACCACTTGCAATACCGTCCGAAATCATTTGGTCACTGATTTCGCCGATATAATAATTGTCGACAAGTTCTTTTATTTCAAGCAACTTTTGGTTGTGCCAATACAGAGTTCCTTCTCTTTTGGGAACAACAAAAAAGCAAAAGAACATTGTTGTAATGCAGATAGCCGCCACAGTAAACAAACATACTATCGCAACAAGCCATTTGACAGAAATCTTTTTATCCATTAGCAGTCCAATCTGTTGTTGATTTAACAACATTTTAATATTTGTACAAAACGGGGACTGAAAAATCAGCCCCCAAAAACAAACCTATAAATCCTACTTATAATATCCCATCGGGTTAGTAGTATTACCGTTAGCGCGAATCTCAAAGTGTAAATGGTAACCTGTCGATGCACCGGTGGTTCCAACGTAACCAATAGTCTGTCCCTTCTTTACCTTCTGTCCGACACTGACGATATATCTGGTCATGTGAGCATAAAGCGAAGAATAGGTCTTACCGTCATTACCTGTACCGTGGTTGATCATTACGTAATATCCGTAACCGCCGGAGTTGTATGTAGCAATTGAAACAACACCGTCTGCAGCGGCAACGATCGGTTTGCCTTTGATTCCGCCACCCGCAATATCAACACCCTTATGGAACTTATACTTTCCGCTTATCGGGTGATTACGGTAGCCATAAGGAGATGAAATATAATAATAACCGGGACACGGCCACGCAAAGTCACCCGTATACTTCTGATCAGAACCTACGTTCTGTGCATCCCTTATAGCCTGTTCATACTCTTTTTGGGCCTTTTCAAGAGCGGAAACCTTATCCTCAAGATCGTCGATATCGTCCTCAATACCTGCAAGAGTTGAATTAACCTCTTTTATTTGAGTATTGAGTTCAGATTTCTTTTCTGCAAGTGTAACCTTGGTTGCTTGTTGTTCATCAATAAGCTTCTTGATCTCAACCTTGCTATCCTCAATAACCTTCATATCGTCGACAATCTTCTGCATTAACGCATTATCGAACGCACTGATACTCTTGGTCAATTGCGACTTAGTGAGAAGGTCACCAAGATCCTCTGCACTCAAAAGAACCGAAAGTGTCGACGTTGACGAACCGCCGCTCATATAAATGGCACGGAGTCTCTGTCTGAAGGTGTACTTTGCCTTTTCGAGTTCCTCTGTTTTTGTGACAATATCCGCCTCAAGCTGAGCAATCGTAGCATCGAGATTGGATATCTGTTTGTTACAAGCGTTAATCTGACTCTGAAGATTATCAATATTCTTCTGCAAAGCCGTCTTAATCTTCTTTTGGTCGGATTTATCCGACTTAAGACTGTTGATCTCTTTTTTTATCTCGGCCTGTTCAGCCTCAAGATCTTTAATATACTGCTGATAGTCGCTAACCGAGGCCGCTTTTGCGGTTTTATCAGCTCCAAGGTCGACAGTAATATATGCCGAGCCTAAAACTGCAATAAGACACAAAACACAAGCAATAATTCTTTTGAAATTAAAGCGCACGGAATTCACTGCCTTCCTTTCTTAAATACTTGTTTATCATAAACGCACTGGAGAACAAACCTGCAAACACACCGATACCTGCAAAGATACCAAATATAATCCAGAAGAAATCACCAAACGGTATCAAAGTTGCGATGGTCATTACGTTGAGAATGGTACCTGCAACTGCCTTATAGACAAAATACAGAATAACTACCGTAATAACAGCCGACAACAATCCGATAGTGACACCCTCGATCATAAACGGAAGTCTTACAAAAGAGTCGGTCGCACCAACCGCTTTCATAATACTGATCTCAAGTTTTCTGCTATACATAGTAACTCTGATGGTATTTGAAACGATCATCAAAGATATCAGCAGCAAAATCGCAACAATCCAGAAGCCAACAATACTGATGGCGTGTTTTATAAGCGTAATCTTTTCAGCAAGATCACGGGTAGACGACGTACTGTCAACACCCTTCATGGCCTCAAGATTATCCAATGTTTGATCGAATTTTTCCAGATTTACAAACGACACTCTGGCGCCGCTCGGCATCGGATTCCCGTAATCATCACTGAACAGGAACGACTCGAAAAATTTAGCCTGATCGCCCATTGTGGCCATTTGGTCATTCAACGAGTCCTCACCCGTAAAATACTCAACGGTAGCAATGTTGTCAAGCTTTTCAATCTCAGCACAAAGCTTGATAGCTTCTTCAAAATTGTGAACGGTGTAGTCTTTCTCGGTAATCTCGTTATACGTTCCGGTTTCGGAATTCAGATTACTTTCAGCATAAAGTGCCGAATTTCGGTCGTCAAAGAAAACCATAACAACGTTTTCTTTTTCTAACTGACTCAAAGCGTGATCAACGTTAATAGACAACGCCACAGCAAGACCGATAACCGACATACAAGCAACAAGAACACCAATAGATGCAATCGACATCAGTTTATTGAGCCAGATATTTTTAAAACCGTTAGAAACAAGATATTTAACGCTCGTCAGTTTCATAACAAACCTCCGTTCGCGTTATCGGCAACAATTCTGCCGTTCTCGATCATAACAACACGCTGTCCGAAGTCACGAACAAGCTGATGTTCGTGTGTAACCATAAGTATGGTAGTGCCTCTGCGGTTGATTTCGGTCAGCAGTTCAACTATCTCATAAGACATATTCGGGTCGACGTTACCGGTCGGCTCGTCAGCTATTATAAGATTGGGTCGGTTTATAAGTGCACGTGCCAGACCGACACGCTGCTGCTCACCGCCCGAAAGTTCGGACGGCTTACAACGTGCTTTTTCGGCAAGGCCGACAAGGTTTAACGCACGTGAAACATTCTTTCTTATTTCCTGGCGCGAAGCACCAACAACGTGCATTGCAAAAGCAACATTTTCAAAAACGTTCATATTGGGAATAAGTCTGAAATCCTGAAAAACAATTCCCATTGTTCTTCTGAAATACGGAACCTGACTACGCTTCATTTTGTTGAGTTTAAAACCGTTAACGGTAATCTCACCCGTGTTGGGTTTTTCCTCTTTCATAATCAGTTTCATAAAGGTACTTTTACCTGCGCCGGACGGACCGACAACAAAGACAAATTCGCCTTTATTAATTCTGATATTAACATCATCAAGAGCGTGGGTGCCGTTAGCGTAGTTTTTAGATACGCCTTTGAATTCGATCAAAGGTTCAGCCGTTCTTTGGCGCTGACCTGTTGCAAACTCCTCGGAAATAACGATCACTCTTTCTTTAATACTTAATAGGATTGGCCCTGAGATACTTCTTAACCATAAGCGCTATCTTGAAAATAATAGCGTGGTCAAATTCTCGAAGATCAAGACCGGTGATTTTCTTGATTTTTTCAAGTCGGTAAACAAGTGTGTTTCTGTGCACGAAAAGTTTTCTTGATGTCTCGGAAACGTTAAGATTGTTTTCAAAGAATTTCTGGATAGTATCAAGTGTTTCCTGATCGAGGCTTTCAATTGAGCCGCGCTTGAACACTTCGTGAAGGAAAGATTCACAAAGAGTAGTAGGAAGATGATAAATAAGACGGGCAATACCTAAGTTGTCATAACTTACTATGGCCTTTTCGGTATCAAACACCTTACCGACCTCCAAAGCAACCTGCGCTTCTTTAAAGGAGCGTGCAAGTTCTTTAAGACTTTCAACCGTCGAACCTATACCGACAACAGCGTGGGTATAATAGAACTCACTGGCCAAAGTATCAACAATAGAGCCTGCAAGGTTTTTAAGGTCAAACGATTCAATACCGGGCTTTGTTTCTTTAACAAGAGCAATATCAGTTTCGCTGATATTGATAATAAAGTCCTTATTTTTATCGGGGAAAAGATTCTGAATAATATCAAAAACCGAAACATCATTATTAGAGGTTACACGGATAAGAAATACCGTACGTGCAACGTCGCTGTTAAAGCGCAACTCCCTTGCCTTCAGATTGATATCATTCGAAAGAATGTTCTCTAAAATAACATTCTTGACAAAGTTACTACGGTCATATTTTTCATCATAATAGAACTTGATATTCGAAAGGGAAATCGACAAAATAGAGGCATATTTCGAAGCCTGCGGGTCATTACCTTCAACAAAAAGGATATATTCTGCCCTCTGCGGTGTGCCAAACATTTTATATGTATACTGTCCGCGCACAAAAGTATCATTAATACCTGTGTTGCCGGCGAACATAACTTCGTGAGTCTCTCCTATTCTACCGAGGTCGCTGCAAGCGATAACGGTATAGTTTTCGTCAATGACTCCTACGGTGCGATCGATAGCATCCTTAATTTGATGAATGATTCCCTGGAACAGTCTGTTCGACATTTTATGTCCACTCCTTGTGTTTTCCCAAAATTCGTGCTACAACACATTGTTATTTTACACAATTTTTTAAACTTTTTCAAGAGTAAATTACAAAATAGTCAAAAAAAGTTACAATTTGATTACAAAACATACATTATGTAAACCTGCGAAGCACAAAAAGTGCCAACCTTTCGGTTGGCACTTAATAAAATTAACATCAGTTGGTGACAGTCTTCTCAGTTTTCTTATCGAAAATGTGAATCTTGCCGGGCTCGAGAGCGATCTTGATGGTCTCACCGGGGTGAGCGGTAGAAGTCGGAGCAACACGGCCGTTGATGTTCTGACCCTCGCAAACGGTGTAGAGATATTTCTCAGCACCCATAAGCTCGGTAACTTCAACGTTAGCCTCAACAATACCGTCGGCAAACTTCTCAAGGAGTTCTTCCTCATCGTGAACATGCTCAGGACGGATACCAATGATAACCTCCTGATCAACATAAGGAACAAGGCAATCCTTCTTATTCTTCTCTGCGGGAAGCTTAATCTTGTACTTAACACCGGAACGGGTCTTGGTATCTTCGGAACCGAACTCAACGAAGAAATCTTCGCCCTCCTGCAGAACCTTAGCATCAAGGAAGTTCATCTGAGGAGAACCGATAAATCCTGCAACGAAAGAGTTGCAAGGCATATCATAAAGATGCTGAGGAGTATCGACCTGCTGTACTATACCGTCCTTCATAACGACGATACGGGTACCCATGGTCATAGCCTCGGTCTGGTCGTGAGTAACGTAGATGAAGGTGGTTCCGAGTCTCAAGTGAAGCTTAGAAATCTCGGTACGCATCTGTGCACGAAGCTTAGCATCGAGGTTGGAAAGCGGTTCGTCAAGAAGGAAGACCTTCGGCTCACGAACAATAGCACGTCCCAAAGCAACACGCTGACGCTGACCACCGGAAAGAGCTGCCGGCTTACGCTGTAAAAGGTGTTCAATATCAAGAATTCTTGCAGCCTCTTCAACGCGGCGCTTAATCTCCTCCTTCGGAGTCTTGCGGAGCTTAAGACCGAATGCCATATTATCATAAACGGTCATATGAGGATACAGAGCGTAGTTCTGGAAAACCATCGCGATATCTCTGTCCTTAGGTGCTACGTCGTTAACGAGACGGTCACCGATGTAAAGTTCGCCACCGCTGATCTCTTCAAGACCTGCGACCATACGAAGAGTTGTTGATTTACCGCAACCTGAAGGGCCGACGAGAATAATAAATTCTTTATCTTTGATTTCAAGATTGAGGTCCGAAACAGCAAGAACACCGCCGGGGTATTTCTTACAAATGTTACGAAGTGAAAGGCTTGCCATTGTTTTTCCTCCTAAGAAAAATTGCATAAATTCAATGCTTCTACAAGATTATAACAGATAAGATTCTAATTTTCAATACCTTATTTATCCAAAGTTCACGATGATATTTTATATGAAATGTCAAATATAGTGTGATTATTGTAAAAAAATACATAAACATTAGTGCAAAACGTTAGTATTTTTAGTCATTTCCATACAAGAGCCAATTCTTCGTCGGAAATTTCCCTGTATTGGCCTTGGTCAAGTTGCACATCAAGTACCAACTTCCCTATTCTTATACGTGAAAGTTCATTAACGCCGATGCCGACAACACCAAACATTCTTTTGATTTCGTGATATTTCCCCTCAGTAATGGTTGTAGAAACAACAGTTCTGCCTTTATAAGGTTTAACGACAGCAGGTCGGCAAACAGTACCGTCTGCCAGAGTAACGCCCTTTTCAAGTACAGCGATATCAGCATCGGTAACAGGCTTGTCCAACGTCACAATATATTCTTTTTCTATTCCGCTTTTTGGCGAAATTACCTTATGACCAAAATCACCATCATCGGTAATTATCAGCAAACCCGTTGTATCCTTGTCCAATCTTCCGACAGGAAACAGTCCATCTCTAGGAAAATCATTTTTCACAAGATCAACTACCGTTTCACGAGACTTATCGTTTGATGCCGAAAGTATGCCTTTGGGTTTGTTGATCATAATATATACGTTCTTTTTAAAAGAAATATCGTTTCCGTCAACGGTAATTAAGTTAGTGTCCGGATCTACCTTCATCGAAATATCCCGACAAATAATACCGTCAACCAAAACTCTTCCTCGTAAAATCACACCGCGCGAATCTTTGCGCGAACACCCGAACCCGGTTGCCACGACCTTATCGATTCTTTCCAAACCCACACCTCACTTTAAAGCACTGATGAATCCGTCAACCTCGGTCGTATAAATATCGGCCGCTATCACCTTTTCATCAAAAAGTAAAACCTCAGCAAATACGTTTATATCAGGAATATGATAATTTAGCACCCGATAAGTATAACGGCTAACCGTCTCACCTTTATATAATTCCAGATCGAATCCCTGAGATTTTTGAATATCGTTGTAATTATTGTAAACGTCATTAAAAGTGTCGGGAATAACGACCTCGTCTATCTTAGCTTCACCAATTTCAAACCCAAAAGAAGTTATATAATCAGCTACCGATGATTCGCTTGAGCAAATAATTTCTTTGCCAACCGAATTCTCAGATGAATAAATCAATAGTACAAAAAATCCGATAATTACAGCAAACACCAAAACGAGTGCCGCCGCATTCCTGCGATTAAACAGTTTCAAATTCACAACAAACATTCAACATCACCGTTGAATATTATGCCGTCATCACTGAAATTATTTCTTTAAGATAAGACAAACGGCGTGTGCGGCCGCACCCGAACCGTCGCCTGTAAACCCAAGCTTCTCTTCGGTGGTGGCTTTTACGTTAACCTGATCAGTATTAGTTCCGCAATCATTAGCAATATTCTCGATCATCTGCGGAATAAAGGCTGCAAGTTTAGGTTTTTGCATTATAACAGTTGCATCAACGTTGGATATCTCATAACCCAAATCTTGTAAGGATTTTACTACCTCACGAAGCAAGATTCTGCTATCAATATCTTTAAACTTTGCATCATTATCAGGGAAATGCTTACCTATATCCCCCAAAGCTGCGGCACCTAAAAGTGCATCACAAACAGCGTGTATCAGAACATCTGCATCCGAATGGCCAAGCAAACCTTTTTCATAAGGAATCTCAACGCCGCCAAGAATCAGTTTTCTGTCATCAACAAGACGGTGTACGTCGTATCCGTGACCAACCCTTATATTCATTATAACTCTTCCTTTGCAAAGATTTCAGCAATCAAAAGATCGTCTGCCGTAGTTATTTTAATATTTCGGTAATCGCCTTCAACTGTGTATACCGCATATCCGAAACTTTCAACTATCGAACAGTCGTCGGTAAAGTCTTCTAAATTATCCTTGTTTGCATCTATCGCCTTTTTATAAAGGCCAAAATCGAATCCCTGGGGCGTCTGAACTGCCCTTAACCCATCACGTGCAGGCGTTGAAACAACCAATCCATCATTCTCGACCATCTTGACAGTATCTTTGGGAACCACCGCGCAGGTAACTGCCGAATAGTTTTTCACGCCTTCAATAACCCTTTTGATACATTCAGTAGTAACAAAAGGCCTTGCGCCGTCATGAATAAGCACAATACCTGTATCATCGCAAAGTGAATTAACTCCATTGGCAACCGATTGCTGTCTGCAACTGCCACCGACAACAATATCGGTAACTTTTGACAATTTAAACTGTTCGCACAGTTGTTGCATTTTCAAAATGTTCTCTTCACGCGTCACCACAACTATATTGTCAATTTCATCGCAATTTTGAAAAGCTAAAACCGAGCGTACGCAAACCGGCACTCCCGATATTTCGGCAAACATTTTGTCAATACCGTTCATTCTCGAAGAACTACCGCCGCAAACAACAATAACCGAAATCTTACCTTCGCTGTTTTGTGCTGTTGTATAGTTCAGAGCAGAGGTTTCAACCATCGCCAAATAATCACCCACTTTAAGACAAAATAAATCGGGCACCCCAAAATGGA
This sequence comes from Clostridia bacterium, assembly GCA_017629275.1. Classification (GTDB taxonomy): domain Bacteria; phylum Bacillota; class Clostridia; order Oscillospirales; family Acutalibacteraceae; genus UMGS172. The sequence continues at coordinate 30,139 of JAGBXM010000009.1, read as the reverse complement.
TGCCCGACTCAAAAACAATTACTCTTCTTCGTCGCAGCCGGAACAACCGCCGCAGTCACCGCAAGTGACGTCAAACTCGATTTCCTGACCGCAGTTAGGACATTTGATACCGCCCTCATCGATCATCTCGTCATCAAGATAAATGATGTCATTGCAGGTAGGACACTCTATTTCAAAGTAGTCATCGTCATCATCTTCATCATCGTCATAAAACTCTTCGTCGTCCTCATAGAAATCTTCCTCGAGATAAGCGAGATCTTCATCAACGGCATCAAGCTGCTCGTTGATTTCGCCAATCGCACCCGCGATATCTTCAAGAACGTCAATGATAGCCTTTACAACCTTGTCTTTAGCTTCGTTATCGCTAAAACCTGCATTTTCAGCAAGACCTTTGATGTAAGCAACTTTTTCTGAAACAGTCATAATTTTCTCCTTTAAAAGAAAGAGTTAATATATTTATTTTATGGCAAAAGCTACGGCTTATGCGCGCTCCATATATTCACCGGTTCTGGTATCGATACGGATAACATCACCCTCGTTGATGAAGAGCGGAACTCTGATCTCACAACCGGTCTCCAAAGTAGCGGGCTTGGTTGCGTTGGTAGCAGTGTTACCAGCGAAACCGGGATCGGTCTGGGTGACAGCCAACTCAACAAAAGTCGGGGGCTCAACGCCGAAAACCTTACCCTTGTAAGAAAGAACCTTACAAATCATATTTTCCTTAACGAACTTAAAGTTGTCGTCAAGCTCATTCTTGCTAACAGGAATGAGTTCATAAGTCTCGGAATCCATAAAGTAATAAAGATCGCCGTCAGCGTAGGAATACTCCATATCCTTTCTTTCAACGAAAGCAGTGGGGAATTTTTCGGTGGGGTTGAAAGTTCTTTCAATAACCGAACCCTCGATAACGTTTCTGATCTTAGTTCTGACGAACGCTGCACCCTTACCGGGCTTTACGTGCTGGAATTCTACGATCTGGTATACCTTTCCATCCATTTCAAAGGTTACACCGTTTCTGAAATCACCGGCAGTTACCATAATTTATACCTCCAAATAATCACAGTTAAAGCACTGTTAATTTAACAGTATTATAATATCTTATTTTACTATATTTTGCAAGACTTATTTTGCTATTTTAAAGAATTATCAAAGATTTTTCACAATTTGTCAGATTTTTTGAGCCTTCATCAGTCACAAGAAGCATATCTTCTATTCGAACGCCGAACTCACCCTCGATATAAATACCGGGTTCGTTTGAAATCACCATACCGCTTCTAAGTATATCAACAGATGACGGAGCGACATTGGGCTTCTCGTGAATTTCAAGTCCCACTCCGTGACCGTTACTATGCGTGAAATACTCACCGAATCCATTATTCTTAATAACCTCACGTGCGGCAAAATCCACATCACAGCAATTCACCCCTGCCCTGACCGCTTTTTCGGCTACAAGCTGAGCATTAAGAACCGTATTATAAACCAACTGCATCTTATCGGTAGCAAAGCCAACAGCGACAGTACGCGTCATATCACTGTGATACCCATTATAAACTGCACCAAAATCCATCGTGATAAAATCGCCGTTTTTAATAATATTACCGTCAGGAACTCCATGCGGCATAGCACTTTTAAGACCTGCGACCGCTATCGTTTCAAATGATGGTATCTCGGAACCATACTTTTTCATTCGGTACTCAAGTTCTGCCGCTATATCACGTTCGGCAACGCCAACCTTGATGTAATTCAAAACGTCATCGAAAGCCTTTTCTGCAATTCTCTGTGCTTTGATTATACATTCAACTTCATAATCGGTCTTGACCTTTCTTAAATTGGTCAATTTTTCCTGAAGTCCACCGTCAACCGTAACTTCTGCACCTTCGAACATTCCGACAAATCGGTTAAACTGCGCAACACTTATGGAATCTTCGCAAAATACAGTTTTTATACCATTGTCCTTAACAAACGACTTAACGTTATCAAGACCGCTTACAAATAACTCGACCCTACAGTCCTTAACCGCTTGTTTTGCCGCAAGAATATATCTCCCGTCAACAAAAAGACAAGCGTCATTTTTTGATACCAACAAATATCCCAACGACGATTCAAACCCTGTAAGATACTGTCTGTTGACCGAAGTAAAAATACACGCAGCAGTATTCTCGGGCAACCAATCAATCAAACGTATCATTTCAGGATTTCCTTCATTGCGTTAACAGCGAGGAAATAACTATTTTTTCCGAATCCCGCAATACTTCCAACGCAGGCCGGAGCAATCACCGAAGTATGACGAAATTCCTCACGGGCATAAATGTTAGAAAGATGGACCTCAATAAAAGGTTTGCCTACAGCCTTAATTGCATCCAAAATAGCATAACTGTAATGAGTGTAGGCACCTGCGTTAAGAATACATCCGTCATAGTTTTCACGAACAGAATGTATCTTATCAATAATCTCTCCCTCGCAATTAGACTGAAAGAATTCACAGCTCAAATCAAGTCCCTTTGCATAAGACGAGATATTTGCATTTATCTCATCAAGTGTCTGATTGCCGTAAATACCCGGCTCGCGAATCGAAAGCATATTGAGATTGGGTCCGTTCAAAACCAAAATCTTTTTCTTTGCCATTTATATTACTTCCTTTCAAGGTAAAGATTTTTCATAATGAGAGCATCCTCGGTCTGTGTTCCGTCAGATTCACAAATTATAGTAGGTTCAAGATTAAATTCACACAACAATTCCATTAACGGAGCCGGATCGGGGCCAAAAACCATATCCTCAAAAGTTAAATGCTTCTTTTCACCGCCCTTGGTATATTCAATCTTTGAAAAATGCGAATGAAAATGCTTCTGACGGTACTCACCGAGTCGGTTTCCAATCTCGTCAATTATAAACTTGAACGCTTCGCGCGAATTGACCTCGCCTAACGTTCTTGCATTAAGATGACCGAAATCAATGCACGGAATCAATCGCTCGTCCAATTCACAAAGAGCAATTACCTCATCCAAAGTCCCCAACTGATTTATTTTACCCATTGTTTCGGGACAAATGTGGATATGCCCCAAACCCTGTTCATCAAGTGCCTTAAGCGATAAAGACATCGTATCTTTAGCAAGTCTCAAAGCCTCAAGTCGGTCAAGTTTACCGCACGAACCAGTATGAACTACAATACGCTCACCGCCCATAAAGTCAACGGCTTTAGCGCTCTGGAGGATATAATTTATCGAATTGAGTCTCTTTTCTTCATCAACGCTTGACATCGAAATATAATACGGCGCGTGAAGCGAAACGCCAATATTCTTTTCCCGGCACAAAGCGCCAAACTGACGCGCTTTATCCTCGCCTACGTTTACACCGCGACCGCATTGATATTCAAAAACATCTAATCCAAACTCGGAAATATACTGCGGCACCTGAAGACTATGCTTGTAACCACGTGCGTAAAACGACTCGGCACATCCTGCCGGTCCAAACTTTGCAGACATCAAAACACCTCTTAGAACTTATCTTTCAACATCTTCTTTTCAAAATAACGTCTGACCTTAAAGGTCCACCCATCCTCCAGTTTAACAGGACGGACAAGCAACGACTTTATACCGTAAAGATTTGCGCCCAAAACATCGGTAAAAATCTGGTCACCGATAATTGCAGTTCTCTTTTTATCGGCACCAAGCTTTTTAATACCTTTATGATAACCGAACGGCAACGGCTTACAAGCAAGACTGACAAAAGGTAAACCGATACGACCTGCAAACGGTTCAATACGCCACCTTTTGGAATTGGAAACAACTATAAGTTTAATTCCCTTGTCCTGTATCACTTCCAACCACTCAACAAGACCGTCGACTAAAATTGTTCCGTGATGCGTTGACAATGTATTATCAACGTCCAACAACAAGGTATTAATATTGTTTTCTTTTAAATATTCAAAATCAATATCGGTAATTCTGCGAAATACCGCATCAGATCTAAATAACGCCATAAATCTCTCCCAAATAAATTAACTAAAAAAGCGACCGGAAGTCACCTTCCGATCGGCTTTTTTACATCAAGATTTAGCGGAACTTGCGCTTACGGGCAGCTTCCGATTTCTTTTTACGCTTTACAGAAGGCTTCTCATAATGCTCTCTCTTACGGACTTCCTGGATAACTCCATCCTTCTGGGTCTGTCTCTTAAAGCGTCTGAGTGCGTTTTCAAGCGATTCATTTTCTTTTACACGAACCTGGCTCACTATATTCCCTCCCTCCGCCTGATAGCAGGGGTTAATTACATATTTTTCACCATTATACACCCATTACAGTATGTATGTCAAGCAAAATTTCACCATCTTTTCAACATTTTTTGCAAAATTTTATTTTGCAACAATATTGACTAACTTTTTAGGAACGTAGATTTCCTTAATAACCGTTTTACCTGCAATTTCCGCAGCAATTTTTTCATCAGCTTTAGCGAGGCTAACGGCATCGGCAGCAGAAATATCCGCGGCAACATTCAAACGGGATTTAACTTTACCGTTGATCTGAACAACGATCTCAACGGTAGAATCAACCGTCTTGGCTTCGTCATACTCAGGCCATACGCTCAATGAACAAAGTTCAGTCTCGCCCAGCTGTTCCCAGATTTCCTCTGAAATGTGCGGTGCAAACGGGCTCAACATCTTGACAAACATCTTGAGCTCATCCACAGTAAGTGAACCGTGATCACACACCGAATTAAGCAAGGTCATCATTGCTGCAATTGCAGTGTTGAACTTCATATCTTCAATATCAAGAGTAACCTTTTTAAGGGTCTTATGGAAGAGACTTTCAAGTTCGGGAGTTGCTCCCTCACCCTTCACCATCGAAGGAAGGTCGGCAACACGGTCAAGGAAACGCTTACATCCCTTAACACTGGAGTCGCTCCAAGGAGCGGCCATACCGTAATCACCCATAAAGAGGATGTATACACGAAGTACGTCGACACCAACCGAATCAACAACATCGTTAGGGTCTACAACGTTACCCTTCGACTTACTCATCTTCTCGCCGTCTTCGCCAAGGATAAGGCCCTGTGCAGAACGCTTTGCATACGGCTCCGCCGTGGGAACTTCGCCGATATCATAAAGGAACTTATGCCAGAAACGTGAATAAATAAGGTGGCGTGTAACGTGTTCCATACCGCCGTTATACCAATCAACGGGCAACCAATAGTTAAGTTTTTCTTTATCGGCAAAAACCTTATCGTTCTTCGGGTCGATATATCTCAAGAAATACCATGAAGAACCTGCCCACTGCGGCATTGTATCGGTCTCGCGACGAGCGTCTCCACCGCACTTGGGACACTTACAGTTAACAAAAGATTCAATCTTGGCAAGAGGACTTTCACCGCCCTCACCGGGTTCAAAATTCTCAACGGTAGGAAGTTTGAGCGGAAGTTCGTCATAAGGAACCGGAACCATACCGCACTTTTTACAGTGAACGATCGGGATAGGTTCACCCCAATATCTCTGACGATTGAACGCCCAATCCTTCATCTTGTACTGAACACCCTTTTCGCCAATACCGCGCTCGCCCAAGAAACCTAACATCTTCTCAATTGCATCGGCCTTTTTCTCAATTCCGTTAAGGAAGTCGGAGTTGACCATTTCGCCGTCACCGGTATAAGCCTCAACGGCAACATCTCCGCCCTTGATAACCTCAATAATATCAATACCGAACTTCTTGGCAAAGTCATAGTCACGCTGGTCGTGTGCAGGAACAGCCATAATAGCGCCCGTGCCGTAGCCCATCATTACGTAGTCGGAAATATAAACAGGAATCTCCTTTCCGTTTACGGGATTGATAGCTGTAAGACCTTCAATCTTAACACCGGTCTTGTCCTTAACGAGTTGAGTGCGCTCAAACTCGGTCTTCTTGGCACACTCATCCTTATAAGCATCAAGATCTGCAATATTTGAGATCTTATCACGGTATTTTTCGATTATAGGATGCTCGGGAGCAATTACCATAAAGGTAACGCCGAACAAGGTATCGCAACGGGTGGTATATACTCGAAGGCTTTCCTCAACCTCTTTAATCGAGAAGTTTACAAAAGCACCCGTAGACTTTCCGATCCAGTTAACCTGCTGCATCTTAATATTTTCGGGATACTCAACTGTATCAAGACCCTGCAACAACTTATCGGCATACTCGGTAATTCTCAAATACCAAACGTCCTTGGACTTCTGAACAATATCACTGTGACAGATATCACACTTACCGCCCTGAGAATCCTCATTTGACAAAACAACCTTACAGTGAGGGCAATAGTTTACGAGAGCCTGATCACGGAAAACAAGACCGTGTTCAAACAACTTGAGGAATATCCACTGAGTCCACTTATAATACTCTTCCTCTGTCGTATCAATAACCTTTGTCCAGTCAAAAGAAAAACCAACCCTTTTAAGCTGTGAGGTGAACTTTTCAATATTACGGTCGGTCAGAATTCTCGGGTGAGTGTTAAATTTAATAGCCGAGTTTTCGGTAGGAAGACCGTAAGCATCAAATCCCATCGGGAAAAGCACGTTATAACCCTGCATTCTGCGCTTACGGGAGATAACCTCAAGACCCGAATAAGCCTTGATGTGGCCAACGTGCATACCTGCGCCGCTCGGATAAGGGAACTCAACAAGACCGTAGAACTTAGGCTTGGAATAATCCTCCGAAGCCACAAAGGCCTGTTTTTCGTCCCAAATTTTTTGCCATTTTTCTTCAATAGCCTTAAAATCGTACTTCATTTAACTTAATCCTCCATAGCAGATGTCAAAATCTGCGTCAAATCAACCTGTTCGCCGTCCTGCCACATATGGTCAAGCGAATAAAACTCGCGAGACTGTCTGCCGAATATGTGAACAACAACGGTACCGTAGTCAAGCAACAACCAATCAGAGGCTCTGCCTTCAATATGGTTAGGCTCAACCCCTGCTTCTTTAAGCTTTTCTTCAACCTCATCGGCCAAAGCTCTGATATGTGTGTTCGAAGTCGCAGTACAAATAAGAAAATAATCGGCAATATCCGAAATATCATCAATTTTTACCGCAACCATCTGCATTGCCTTTTTATCATTCAAGACGTTAGCGGCAACTTTCAGTATATCAAAGGTTTCCATTTTTTAACCTCTTTTCTCTTTAGTAATCAAATAATTATAGGCATCTAACGTATCGGGGTGCAACGGCATATTTTTGGATACGATATTGCATATCGTAAACTTGAGAATACCTATAATACACTCGTCAAGACTTCGGTCTGCAGCAGCTCTTATCTCGTTGATATCGGGATAATTACGGTCGGCAGACGTCAAATCTGCAACAAATATTATCTTCTGTGCCAAGGTCATATCGGCCTTGCCAGTGGTATGATAACGAATCGCAGAAACTATTTCTTCATCATCTATGCCCAATTCGTGCTTAACATACAAAGCGCCCGACATTGCATGCCATATCTGCGGCGACGCTTTTTCCGTAACAGACAGCATTATATCAAACTTTTCAAAGGTTTGCAACTGTTCATCATCAGAAATATTTTTTGTAACATCGTGAAGCAGACCTGCAAGGTACATTTTGTCCGGATCGGCACCATACTTTTCTGCCAAGCGCTGTGCTTCGTCGGCCACGCAAAGTGAGTGATAATAGCGCTTTTCATTAAGTCTTTTTTGCAATAATACTTTATATTGTTCCAAGGTCTTCTTAGCCCTTTCGGTATAAACCGTTTCGGTTTATAAATTGACAAATATTTTCAGGGACAAGCAAGTTCGCCGTTTCTCCCCTTGATATCATTTCGCGCACATCGGTCGAAGAAACTTCAGGAAAACCAACCTCAACAACCTTAAAATCGCCACCCAAAGACCTCAAGCGTTCAACACTTTGGTCAAAATCTTCATTGTCAATCCCTTTTCGACGGACAACGTAAAACGTGGCAATTTTTAAAAGATCCTCAAAACGAAACCAAGTAGTAAAGGAAGTTACCATATCTCCGCCTATTAACATGGCAATGCTGCCGTACTGTTCCTTCAATTCTGACAAAGTATAGAAACTGTAACTCTTCCCTTCGCGACGAAATTCGATATCCGAAACCTCAGCATTGGGTATTCCGTCACACAAAAGCCGACACATCTGAAGTCTCTGCTCTTTTGTTGCAAACATACCTGGTATTTCTTTGTGAGGAGGAATATTGGTCGGAGCAACCAAAACCTTATTCACGTCAGGTAAAGTTGCTACCGTTTCCAACATCTTTCGGTGTGCAATGTGCGGCGGATTAAAAGTACCGCCAAAAAACAAAGTAATACCCATTATTTCTTTTTGACCAAAACTATCTGCTTGTTTTCTTTACTCTCTTTATAAAGAATAAACTTCGAACCGATAACCTGGACAACATCGCTCTCCGTTGCTTCGGCAACGGTATCGGCACACTCACGTACCTTAACGGGTGAAGTCTCAAGAACGGTAAGTTTGATAAGTTCTCTTGCCTCTAAAGCCTCGTTGACCTGACGGATAAGTTGTTCCCCTATTCCGCCTTTTCCGATCTGAAAAATCGGTTGCAACGAGTTAGCCATACCGCGAAGCTGTGCCCTCTGTTTAGAATTCAACATAAAATTCACCTTAAATATAATCTTTTAATTTTTCTTTAAATAAAACAATAGCATTATGACGGTGACTGACCTTGTCCTTCTCCTCTGCCGTCATTGTGCCAAAACATCCGAATTCCGTTACAAAAAGCGGATCATAACCGAAACCGCCGTCCCCTTGGGGTTCGGTTGCTATATAGCCCTCACAAGCACCTCTTACGGTAAACTCACGGCCGTCGGGGAAAACGCAGGCAATACACGAAACAAATCTTGCTGTGCGTTTTTCAACAGGTAAACCGTTTAGCTTTTCCAACAGCAAAACATTGTTATCCTCGTCAAGTCCCGTACCTGCAAAACGTGCCGAATAAATACCGGGCGCGCCGTCCAAAGCATCGACACAAAGGCCTGAATCATCGGCCACCGCAGGAAATCCTGAGCACTCACAGGCTGATCTTGCTTTGAGCAATGCGTTTTCCTCAAAAGTAGTTCCTGTTTCCTCAACGTCGGGGACTCCGCCGAGGATATCAGACGGACAAACAACGTCAAATCCCATAGGTTTTAAAATACGGGTAAGTTCTGCCAACTTCTTTTTATTATGAGAAGCCACAATAAATCTGTCCATTATTGTTCCTCCGAGAAAATCGCTTTAGCAAATGAATCGGGGTCAAACGGTTGCAGATCATCAATCTGCTCACCGACACCAACATATTTAACGGGTATACCGAGTTCATCCATAATCGCAAGAACAACACCACCACGTGCGGTGCCGTCAAGTTTGGTAAGAACTATACCCGTAATATCGGCAACCTCTTTAAAATCTCTGGCTTGATTTACTGCATTCTGTCCCGTTGTGGCATCAAGAACCAGCAGTGTCTCAACGTCGGCATCGGGCAACTCACGCTTAATAATACGGTACATCTTAGCAAGTTCGTTCATAAGATTTTTCTTGTTGTGCAAACGACCTGCCGTATCACATATTAAAATATCGCTGTTTCTCGACTTAGCCGCCGCAATAGTATCAAATACGACCGATGCAGGATCGGCACCCTCAGCGCTTTTGACAATATCAACACCTGCGCGCTCTGCCCAGACTTCAAGCTGATCAATAGCCGCCGCACGGAATGTATCGGCAGCACCGAGAATAACTTCTTTACCCGAAGCCTTCAACTGCGAAGCTAATTTGCCGATGGTGGTAGTTTTACCAACACCGTTTACACCTATAACAAACACAACGGAAGGTTTGGTTGATATATGCAATTCGAGATCACCTTTAAGCATATCGCTCACAATGTCACGAATCATATCTTTAATAACCGCAGGCTCGGTAACCCTTTCTTCTTTAACGCGTTCTCTTAATTGTTGACAGATCTTTTCGGAAGTTACCATTCCGATATCACTCATAATAAGAATCTCTTCAAGTTCTTCAAAAAGATCTTCGTCAATTCGAGTAAATGAAGAAATGACCGAATTTACTGCATTTGAAATAGATTCCCTTGTCTTTTTTAAACCTGCAGTGATTTTACTGAAAAAACCCATTATAGCCTCCAAAATTAGTTGTTTTCGGAAATGTTAAGTTTCTTGATAAGCTCATCAACGTCAAGCTGAAGAAGTTTGGTAACACCCTTTTCCTGCATAGTAACACCGTAAAGCATATCTGCAGAATCCATCGTGCCGCGACGGTGGGTAACGCAGATAAACTGAGTTCCGAACTGCGACTTGGTCATATACTGCGCAAAACGCTCAACGTTAATGTCATCAAGTGCCGTATCAACCTCATCAAGGAAGCAGAACGGAGGCGCATTTACCATCATAATGGCAAAGTAGATCGAGATAGCAATAAGTGCCTTTTCACCACCAGAAAGTCCTTCAAGACTCGGCACGTTCTTACCGGGCAATTTAGCAACTATATCAATACCGCTTTCCAAAATATTGTCGGGATCGGTCAAGACCAATTCCGCGTGACCGCCGCCGAACAATTCGGTAAACACCTTGGTAAAGTTCTTGCCTATCTTTTCAAAGCCTTCGGTAAACTTAACCTTCATCTGCGAAGTAAGGTCGTCAATAAGTTTATTAAGTTCAGCGCGTGAATTCTCAAGATCATCCATCTGACCCTTCATAAACACATAACGCTCGTGAACCTCTTTATACTCTTCAATAGCAGCAACGTTAACGTGACCCAATGATTTTATCTTACCCTTGACATCCTGTAATTCGCGTTTAGCTTCAGGAATATTCTCGACCGGTTCCGCTATCTGTTCAGCCTCGGTACGGGTCAATTCATACTCATCAAACAAACGTTTAATAATATCATCGTACTCGCGCAACATGTTCTCTCGGCGCTCTTCAAGACGTGCAACCTCGCCACTAAGCTTCTCACGTTCGGCAGTCATGTCTCGCTCACGTTGACGCATCTGTTGACCCTCACGGTCAAAACTGTCACGTTCGGCAATAAGTTCATTAACCTTGTTGTTACCTTCTGCAATTTCTTTCTTGCGTTCCTCTATCTGTGCGTTAAGTTCGGCAATAGCCGTTCTCTCAACGTCAGACAAAGCCTCGACCCCGGCAATTTCTTTAAGCAAAGACTCTCCGCGGTTACCGCTCGAAGAAATCGCTTCCTCAAGTAACTTAATAGAGTTTTCTATTGCCTCAACATCCTTTTCACACTGCATAATACTGATCTTAAGGTCGGTAATATCAGTAGAAAGTTTTTCACGTCGATCGGTAACGGTATCGCGTCCACCCGACAGTCCGTCGATTTCATTCTGCGCCTCATTTTTCAACTTTTCGATATCGGCAATTTCGGCATTGGCAGTTGCCACAGTGTTATTAAGTTCGGTCGTACGGTGTGCCAAAAGGAACTTTTCACCGTTCATAGCCTCGATCGATTTTGCTGACTCGCCCAAAAGATCGTTAACACGTTTAATTTCACCCGATACACGAATCTTATCCTCAGTTGCGGTCGTAAATTCGGAACGTGCGTTAAGAATTTCTGCCTCTAAAGATGCGACCTCTGCCGCAGCAGCGTTGTAATTGTCGGTCAAAGTTCCCGACTTTTCAAGCAATTTAACAATTTTGTCATTAAGTTCTTTGATCTCACCTACACGGCTTAAAATACCTGAATGCTTGGTCAAAGAGCCACCCGTAAGCGAACCGCCCGCGTTAACGACCTGTCCGTCAAGTGTAACGATCTTAAAACGGTACGAATACTTTTTGGCAATTGTAACAGCCGAATCAATATCCTCGGCTACAACGGTTTTTCCTAAAAGGTTGCCGATGATCTCCGAATATTTCTTATCGGTTTCAACAAGATCACTTGCTATACCAACGTAACCGAATTTATCTTCAAGTCCCTTTTCATCCAAACCTCTTGACTGAATTGTCGAAATCGGCAAAAATGTTGCACGACCTTTATTTTGAGTTTTCAAAAACTCTATAGCACGTTTTGCATCGTTTTCATTCTCAACGATAATATGCTGTAAAGATGCACCCAAAGCGGTCTCAATTGCGATAGCATATTCCTTATTAACCTCGATCAATTTACTGACCGAACCGTGAATACCGCGAAGGACACCATGCTCTGCCTCGCGCATAACCGCCTTGACAGGAGCGCCGAGTCCTTCCATATTTCTTTCAAGCTCTTCAAGGATGGCAACTCTGCGCTTTTTGTCTTCAATATCAAGACGCGCATCATCCATCGCCTGTTTATATTCTTCAAGTTTGGTTTTTCTCGAATCGAAAATAAGTTCTCTGCCCTTCAAAGCATTGGCAGCCGAATCGGCCAATTCTTCAGCCGACTTCAACATTTCCTGAAGATCTTTGAGTTCCTTGTCCAACTTCTCTTTTTCGGCAGTCTTTTCAACAATAGAATTATCCAAAGTAACGTTTCTTGCTTCAATCTCTGAAATAGAAGATTGGGCAGTTACCATTTTGACCCTCTGTTCGGAAATATGTGCCGAATATGTATTAAGTTTTCTTGTTAAATCCTCAATTTGGCGAGAAATAACTTCAGAGTTGCTGATGAGTCCGTTTAATTCGGTCTCTAAGCCTGCGGTCTGTGCAGTGAGTTTTTCAATCTCTGCTTTTTTAGCTTCGATTGCAGACCGTCTTTCCTCAATCTCGGTTTTGGATTTCGTATCCGAATTTTCAAGCTCGGAAATATCCTGCTTCAAACGTTCGATAGTCTCATCATTATGCTTGATGGTTGTATTGTGAACGTTGATTTCGCCGTTAATACGAGTAATATCCTCTTCAAAAGAGGCAACCGCTCGATGCATTTCATCAATACGAACATTGATCGAAGAGTATCTCTCGGAACCCGATTCAATAGAAGCGGCTATTTCCTGCAATTTACTCTCAACTTCATTATAATGAGCGGTAGCCAAGGTAATCTTATTATCCTGTGCCTTTAAAAGATCGCCCGACTGATTCAACGAATTAAGCCAGAGACCAATCTCAAGTTTCTTCTTGACAGAAGCTAACTCAATAAACTTTTCGGCCTTTTTGCTCTGCTCTTCCAACGGACCGACACGGGTCTCAAGTTCCGCCATAATATCTTTCAGGCGAAGCATATTATCATCGGCTGAAGCAAGTTTGCGTTCTGCCTCGATCTTTCTGTAACGGTAGCGCGAAATACCGCTGGCTTCTTCGAAAATATCACGTCTTTCGTCCGACTTTGAGCGTACAATGGTATCTATCTTACCCTGACCGATCATCGAGTATCCGTCACGTCCGAGACCGGTATCCATAAACAACTCGTGAACGTCTTTAAGGCGCACTACTGCCTTATTGATAAGATACTCGCTTTCGTGTGAACGGAAATACCTTCTAGTAACCGCAACCTCATCATTATCAAAATTCAAACTGCGGTCACTGTTATCCATAACAAGCGTGACTTCGGCAAAGCCGTGAGGACGGCGGTCAGCAGTACCGCTGAAAATAACGTCCTCCATAGACTGTCCACGCAAATTTTTAGTCGACTGTTCGCCCAAAACCCAACGAACTGCGTCAGAAATATTACTTTTTCCGCTTCCGTTCGGTCCTACAACAGCGGTAACGCCCTTACCGAATTTTAAAACAGTTTTATCGGCAAAGGACTTGAAGCCTTGTATTTCGATCGACTTTAAAAACAACTGTTATTCATCCTTTCGACCCTGATATCGGACAGGTTTATACCGTCATCCGCCACCACGGTGCATTTATATCCCAAACCACTGAGAGTGTTTAAATTAACCTTTTTGTTGCCTACCACCTTGGAAACCTCTTTCGGTGATACGTAGATTTTATATTCACCCTTTTCGGGCAATAAAGCAATTATTTTTTCTAAGTATACCCTGCTGTCACATAATTCCTTAAAAGCAGGATGCCACGGACCTGCAACATAACTGTCGGTATCAATACTGTGAAGACCGGTTCTTATAACATTTATTTCGTTTTTTTCAAACATTTTAAGAAGCTTCACGCAAAGTTCAACCGTACTGTCCAAAGACGGCGGCTGATAGTCTCCGCTTAAATATAAAACTTCAAGTTTTGTATTCTTCAAAGTTATTGTAGGATAAATCCTGACCGTATGCGGATTACACTTTATAATTTCCTCAGCTGTCAAAACATCCTTCTCAAACGTACTTTTATAAAGTCCCGTCATCATCTGAAGCCCTAGTTCAAAACCAAACTCCAAAATCATATTACAAGCTTTTCGGACATCATCTGCATTATGACCGCGGTCATTTGCCAAAAGCACATCATCACACATACTTTGAGCGCCAAGTTCAATAGCCGTAACGCCAAACTTATTCAATATATTTAAATTTTCACGGTCAATACAGTCAGGACGGGTTGATATCCTGATTCCACTGATTTTGCCATCTTTAACGTGGCGATAAGCCGCAGATAACAACCTCACCATATAATCGCGGTCAATGGCCGTAAAACTACCGCCAAAGAAAGCAAGTTCGGTATTTTCGCGGTCATACCGCGGTGATTCCACCGCACGTTTCACAGCTTCGTCTATATCAGTTTCATTAGGTTGACAACAAGCACCCGAAATGCTCACCTGATCACAAAAACTGCATTGGTGAGGACATCCGAGATGCGGCACAAATATTGAAATATTGGCGTGACTCATGTCTCCTGTCCCATCAGTTCCAAAGCTTGTTTTGCTGCATACTGCTCAGCCTGTTTTTTACTGTGAGCGACACCACAACCGATAACGTTGGAATTAAGGCGAACCTCAACCGTAAATAATTTATCGTGGTCAGGCCCTTCTTCTTTAGCAAGACAATATGTCAGTTCTTCACCGGGATTCTTCTGTATAATTTCCTGTAATTGGGTCTTATAATCGTGAAAAGCCTCTTCAACGGTATGGTTTTGAATTTCATCCTTAACAAAACGCATAACGTGTGCCTTGGCAACATCAATACCGCCGTCTAAATACATAGCGGCAAGCAAAGCTTCAAAAGCATCGGCAAGAATAGACGCTCTGTCGCGTCCGCCGTTCAGCTGTTCACCTTTGCCCAAAAACAGAAATCTGCCAAGCTGAAGTTCACGTGCGAAAGCCGCCAATGATTTTTCACAGACCAATGAAGCACGAAGTTTAGTTAACTCACCTTCCGGCAACTGCTTGAAATTCCTGAAAATATATTCCGAAACAATAACCGATAAAACCGAGTCGCCCAAAAACTCAAGCCGTTCATTTGACTCGCGAATGTCTTTAACCTCGTTGATATATGAAGTATGCGACAAAGCACGGAGCATCAAGGCTTTATCTTTAAAGACGTAACCCAATATCTGTTCTAATTCCTGCATTTAAAACACCTTAAAATTATTCTCCCACCGACTCGGCAACCTTGGTCAAATCATCAGTTACCTTGCCTATGACGTCATTCTCTACACATAATTTTGCCTGGCGGATAGCATTCTTAATAGCCTTTGCATCAGAACCGCCATGTGCCTTGATAACAGGCTTCTGAACACCCAACAACGGAGCGCCGCCAACCTCACCGTAATCGGCAAATTTTTTTAATCCCATAAGCGGTTTTTTGGCCAGAAGATATGCCATCTTGGTCTTTATATTAGTAAGAAAAACACCCTTGACCATCTTCATAAGGTTCATCGCAACGCCTTCGTACATTTTAAGAGCTACGTTACCTGTAAATCCGTCAGCAATTACACAGTCACAAACACCGGCGGGTACGTCTCTTGCCTCAACGTTGCCAATGAATTTCAACGGACTGTTTTTCAAAAGCTGATATGCCTCCAACTGCAACGGGGTACCCTTGGTATCCTCAACACCGATGTTAAGCAGACCAACTTCAGGTTCCTCAACACCTTCAACATTTTTCATATATACCGACGACATTATACCGAACTGCTGAAGCATTTCGGGACGGCATTCGGCATTAGCACCGCAATCCATCAGAATAAAGCGACGTGTTTTAGACGGTAAAACGGTACCCAGCGCAGGTCTTTTTATACCTCTGATGCGTTTAATAATAAAGGTTGCGCCTGCAACAACAGCACCTGTAGAACCTGCCGATACAAAAGCATCCGCTTCACCGTCGGCAACTAGTTTCAAAGCAATACCCATCGAGGTATTCTTTTTAGAACGAATGATATCGGTAGGTTGATCGTGCATATCAAAAATCTCTTCGGTATGTACGATATCCATATTAGAAATATCAATACCGTTTTCCGAAGCTACCTTTTCAATTATCTCTTTGTTGCCAGTAAGTACAATATTTACTCCATATTCCTTTTCGGCAAGAGCGGCGCCCTTGATGATTTCCAAAGGTGCGTTATCTCCGCCAAATGCGTCAACTGCAATTTTCATAAAAATCTCCTTTACTTAGCGCCTTTACTTTCTAAAACGATTTCAGGAACACTGTCTGTAAACCCGTTATCTTTAAACCAATTCGCAGAACGATAAAACAATTCAGCATATCTCTTTTGTTTATCTTTAATGTTCACGTCAAGAGGCGGCAAAACGCCAAAATTTGCTCCCATAGGCTGAAAATCCTTGATCGATTCATCGCAAATATAACCCGACAAGGCACCTACCATAGTGATTTCCGGGAAATCGACCTCTTTTACACGTCCTAACTTCGAAGCCAAATGATACGCGGCAAGAATACCGGAAGCGGCCGACTCCATATAACCTTCGACACCGCTTATCTGCCCCGCGAAATAGATCTTCGGATGACGTTTCATCGAAAAATCCTTATTTAAAAGTTTCGGTGAATTTATAAACGAATTACGGTGCATAACGCCGTATCTTACAAACTCGGCATTCTGAAGTCCGGGTATCATACCGAAAACCCTTTTCTGTTCACCAAACTTCAGATTGGTCTGAAAGCCAACAAGATTCAGCATAGTACCGTTACTGTTTTCTTTTCTCAATTGCACAACAGCCCACGGACGGTGACCCGTTCTCGGATCTCTTAAACCAACAGGTTTCATAGGTCCAAAACGCATTGCATCTCTGCCACGCGAAGCCAAAACTTCAATCGGCATACAACCCTCATAAACCTGCAACGGCTTGTCCGCGTCGTGCAAAGTAGCCCGTTCGGCAGATAATAAGGCATCAACAAAGGCCTCGTATTCATCTTTATTGAAAGGACAGTTTATATAGTCGTCTCCACCCTTACCGTAACGGCTTTCGGTAAAAACTATATCTCTGTCGATGCTATCGGCAGTAATAATCGGAGCCGCAGCATCAAAGAAGTTAAGATAATCCTCTGAGCATAATCGCTTAACGCTCTCGGCTAAAGCACCTTCGGTCAAAGGTCCCGAAGCAACGATAGTGTATTCATCGAGATCGATAGACTCAACCTCTTGATGCCTAACCTCAATATTGGGATGGTTCTTAATTGCTTCTGTAACCGCTTTCGAAAACAAATCGCGGTCAACCGCCAAAGCACCACCGGCAGGAACAGAGCATTTTTTGGCCACAGCAACGCATACCGAGCCCAACTGCTCCATTTCCCACTTCAACAGTCCTGCAGCCGAATTCAATCTGGCTGCTTTTAAAGAATTGGAACAAACCAACTCAGCAAATAATTCCGACTTGTGAGCAGGTGAATATTTTATCGGCTTCATTTCGTAAAGTTCTACTTCGAATCCTAATGAAGCTAATTTATACGCCGCCTCA
Source organism: Clostridia bacterium (assembly GCA_017629275.1). Lineage (GTDB taxonomy): Bacteria > Bacillota > Clostridia > Oscillospirales > Acutalibacteraceae > UMGS172. The sequence continues at coordinate 12,419 of JAGBXM010000009.1, read as the reverse complement.
CAACCTGCAAGACCTGCACCAATTACCTTAATCTTCATTTGTGTCATCCGACTTAGTCTTTTTTCTTGTCACTGTCTTTTCATAACCACAGGCTTCATCGAGACAGTGAACCTTCCCTCTGCCCTTAAACAACGTTTTACCGCAATTAGGACAATTATCGGCAGTGGGTTCATCCCAGGTCATAAACTTACAGCCGGGATATGAAGAACAACCAAAGAACTTCTTGCCCTTTTTAGTATTTCTTTGAACAAGTTTGCTTGAACAAAGAGGACATGAGCCCTTAATATCACCCGTAATGGGCTTAGCGTTCTTACAGGCAGGATATCCGGGGCAAGCAAGGAACTTACCAAAACGTCCGTTTTTAATAACCATTTTACGGCCACAAAGTTCACAAACAACATCGGTCTCCTCATCGGGTACCTTAACGCGTTTGCCGTTCATATCGTCTTCGGCCGCTTTCAAAGTTTTAGCAAAATCATCATAAAACTTACGGATGGTCTCAATCCAACCGAGTTCACCATCACCAATTTTATCAAGACTTTCTTCCATACCTGCGGTAAACTTCACATCAACGATCTTCTTGAAATGTTCACACATAAGATCGGTAACGGCCTCTCCAAGCGGAGTCGGAGCATAAGCCTTGCTTATTTTGGTAACATAGTCACGTTGCTCAATATTTGAAATGATCGGAGCATAGGTTGCAGGACGTCCGATTCCGTTCTCATCAAGAGCTTTGGTCAAGGTAGCATAATTATATCTTACAGGCGGCTGAGTAAAATGCTGTTCCTTAACAACACCGTTCATACTGTCAACCTTCAATATATCACCAACCGACATGGGCGGAATGGCACTGTTTTCTTCTTCTTCGTCATCTTTACTTTCAACATAAAGAGCGGTAAAGCCGTCAAACTTGACCTTATAACCGGAAGCCTTAAAGAGATAACCGTTGTTATGGATGTCAACCGAAACGGTATCCTGCAGACAATTTGCCATCAGACTTGCAATAAAGCGTTCCCAGATCAACTTATAAAGCTTATACTGTTCAGCCGTCAAAGCGTCCTTAACCGATTCGGGAGTCATATCAACCGAGGTGGGACGGATAGCTTCATGAGCATCCTGAGTGCCCTTTTTCGCCTTAAAATAACGGGGTTTTGAAGGTAAATAATTATTGCCAAATCGATTGCTGATAAAGTTGGCGGCAGTGGCTCTTGCTTCTTCGGAAATACGGAGTGAGTCGGTTCTCATATAAGTAATAAGACCGACACTGCCCTTTGAGGGTATCTCAACGCCTTCATATAGCTGCTGAGCAACACGCATTGTACGTTTACCGTCGTATCCCAATCTGCGAGAAGCTTCCTGCTGCATAGTAGAAGTGTTAAACGGAGGAGCGGGTTGTTTGGTACGTGTTCCGTTTTTAACCGAAGCAACCTCAAACTGTCCGTCGGTCACAGCATCAAGAATCTTGGTTGCAGTCTCCTCATTAGGTATATCAACCTTTTTACCATCTACCGTTCCGTGAAACTTAGCGGTAAACTTTTTGCGATCCTTTATCAGTTTTGCGGAAATCGTCCAATATTCTTCAGGAACAAAAGCTCTGATTTCCTTTTCACGGTCAACGATAAGGCGTAATGCTACCGACTGAACACGTCCTGCCGACAGACCGCGCTTGACCTTTCTCCAGAGAAAAGGACTAAGCTTGTAGCCAACAAGGCGGTCCAAAACACGGCGGGCCTGCTGAGCGTCAACAAGATCAATGTCGACCTTTCTCGGATGACTCATACCGTATTCTACACCCGACTTGGTGATCTCATTAAATACAACACGGTTTTCGTCATTAAGATCAAGACCGAGAACGTGTGCCAAATGCCAGGAAATGGCTTCTCCCTCACGGTCCGGGTCGGTTGCGAGATAAACAAATTCACTTTTTTCTGCCGCGTCTTTAAGCTTTTTAATTATTTCCTTTTTATTGGCAAGGACGGTGTATTTTAACGCAAAATCATGTTCAATATCAACACCCATCGAAGATTTCGGAAGATCGCGGACGTGACCCGTACAACCGACAACTTCATATCCTGCACCCAGATACTTCTGGACGGTCTTTGCCTTGGAAGGCGACTCAAGAATTACTAATTTAGACAATTAAAATCACTCTTTCGTGTTAATTAACGTTGTAAGTAAGGCGGTATCTTCCACCCGGCACTGCTTCTATAAAACCGCAGATCTCAAGTTCGGTAACTGCACCGAGAATTGAACCTGCGTCAAACCCCGTAATATCAACTGCATAGTCGGGTACAAAAGTATCATCACTCTTTTCAAAAACTTCAAGCACCCGAACTGCCGTTTCACTTAAAATACCAACATCGGGTCTTTTGGTATCATTAACCGCTTCGGTAGTATTATTCACATCGGCACAATCTTCATCAACCGTCATAAATTGAGGCTCATGTATCTTATCGGGATAAAGAAAAGCATACTCCTCAATAATATCATTTATATGAAGCAACGGACGTGCGCCGTCAGCAATCAACTGATTTGAACCCTCGTACTGTCTCAACGAAGGACTGCCGGGAATAACAAATACGTCTTTCCCCTGTTCTTCTGCATGACGGGCCGTTATCATCGTACCACTGTCTTTGGCACCCTCAACAATAACAACACCGTTACAAAGGCCTGACATAATACGGTTACGTTTGGGGAAAGAACCTCTTGTAGCACCGACAAACGGTGGATATTCAGATACAAGGCAACCGTATTTTGCAATATTTTCACGAAGTTCGGCATTTACTTTAAGATAGTCGCTTTCAATACCACTGCCTAAAACTCCGATAGTGTACCCGTCTGCGGCAATGGCACCTCTGTGAGCCGAACTGTCGCCGCCAAGCGCACCGCCGCTCACAACGCAAAATCCACACGCCGCAAGGGTGTTGGCAATAGTATACGCACACTTCTCGCCGTAATGACTGACCTTTCTCGGGCCAACAATCGCAACGGCAGGAATACCGTTAAAATCAAACCTCGAGCCCTTGACATATAAAACAGCAGGCGGATCAGGAATATTTCTCAATCTTTCGGGATAAAGAGAATCCTCTGGAGTAATGATATTTATACCCGACTTTGCCGCATCTTCCATTATCTTATATATAACCTTACGTGGAATAGTATGCAAACGGTCGGCCTGTTGTTTGGATAAACGGCATTTTGCAATTTTTTCACTGTCAGGCGCCTGATAAAAATCTTTAGCTGTACCGTAAGTTAATATTACACGGCTGACCGCTTCGTTACCGTAGCCTAAAACCTGCTGTAACCATATCCAATATTCGGCCGACATTACTTAACACCGTCCTTACGGGTCATTTCCCACATTATAATAGAGGCCGCGGCGGCAGCGTTCAAGGATTCAGCTCTGCCCTTCATTGTAATTGTTATTTTCTTATCACACATAGCTATCGCTTCATCGGTCAGTCCGTTAGCCTCATTACCGATTAAAACCAGACAGTTCTCGGGATACTCTACTTCTGAAACGTCACAGTCAGCATTACTCACAACCGAAGCATAGGAAATAAACCCCTTGTTTCTCAACAATTCAATATCTGCCAAAACGTCTGAAGAACTGTAGATGGGTAATCGCAGCAAAGCACCCATTCCCGCTCTTTGTGATTTAGGCGAAAACGGATCGCATCCACGAGAGGATATAATAAGACCCGAAACACCCAAAGCCTCGGCAGTACGTGAAATTGCGCCCAAATTTGAAGGGTCGGCAGTATTCTCAAGAACAATATACTTACCACAGGTTATGTTTGAAACACTGAAAACAGTATCGGGAACCTTAACAACACACATTACCCCCTGCGGAGTGACTGTATCACTCATATAGGAAAAAATGCTGTCGGGAACACGAACTTTTTGTTTTGCTGAGTTATAAAGCAAAGACAATTTTTCGGTTTCTTCAACCGAATCGGCAACAATAATGGTTTCAACGGTGTATCCGTTATAGGCGGCGTCGGCGCAAAGACGCAGACCCTCCAGCACAAAAGTGCCGGTGGTTTTACGTTCACGGGTCGAAGTCATAAGCTTACGAACCGACTTTATGAGTTTGTTTTCTTTACTTGTAACGTAAGAAAAATCCACCCTTGCCACCCCATCGCATACTTTCTCATTATAATTTTGTAGTATAACAGAAAACAAGCCTAAAATCAACCCTAAAGAAAAAAATAAATGTGCCACAAAAGAAAAAAATAAATGTGCCACGATCGAAACGACCGTGGCACATTTATTAGAAATTATTCAGATTTTTCAGCAATTACTTTCTGAGCAACAAACGGAGGAGCCTCTTCGTATCTCTCGAACTTGAAATCAAATATTGCTCTTCCCTGCGCTATTGAACGCATTGCGGTCGGGAAATCACCCATTTCGGAAACTGGAACCTCAGCAATAATTTCCTGCTTACGGTTTTCAGCAGGATTCATACCGAGAACTCTGCCTCGACGCTTATTGATATCACCGATAACATCACCCATAACGTCGTCGGGAACAAGAACATTAAGCGTTCCGATAGGCTCCAAAAGAACAGGGTTAGCCATAGGGATACCTGCTTTGAAGGCAACAGCTGCCGCCATCTTGAAGGACATTTCAGAAGAGTCAACAGGATGGTAAGAACCGTCAACCAATGTAGCCTTAAGACCGACAACGGGATAACCTGCCAAGGTACCCTTCTTGACACACTCACGAAGACCTGTCTCAACTGCGGGGAAGAAATTCTTGGGAACCGCTCCGCCGAATACATTTTCGGCAAAGATCATATCGTCGCTGTCGCACGGTTCAAACTCGATCCAAACGTCACCGAACTGACCGTGACCGCCCGATTGTTTCTTATGTCTGCCCTGAACCTTAACCTTTTTGCGAATGGTCTCACGGTAAGCAACCTTAGGAGTTTCAAGTTTAACCTCAACACCAAATTTATTCTTTAATTTAGAAGAGACAACGTCGAGATGCTGTTCTCCAAGACCTGACAGAACAAGTTCTCTCGTCTCTTTATCGGTAGCAAAACTAAGAGTCGGATCTTCTTCACAAAGCCTCTGTAAGCCTTGAGAAACCTTTTCTTCCTCACCCTTCTTAACAACCTTAACAGCCATAGAGAGGCAAGCCTTCGGGAACGCGGCGGCAACAATCTCAACCGATGAACCTGCAGCGCACAAAGTATCACCTGTTTTTACGCTTCCAAGTTTAGCAACAGAACCGATATCACCTGCGTTTATAACGTCGGCGTCTTCCTGTTTACCGCCTTTAAGCCACATTACTTTACCAAGACGTTCTTCCTCACCCGTACGGATGTTGATAAGCTTCATATCAGCCTTAACGCTACCGTTAATAACCTTAAAGTAAGAAAGCTTGCCGACGAACGGGTCAGCAATCGTCTTGAATACTACTGCCGCGGCAGGAGCTGTCGGATTACAGTTTGCAGTACCCTCTGCCTCACCATTCTTTACGGTATATTCACGGTCAGCGGCAGAAGGCGCAATGTCTGCAAGAATATCAAGAGCAAGAGAAACACCCTCGCCGGTCTGGTTAACACCGCCGAATACAGGACATATATCGCCTGCAACCATACCTTTTTTTAGTGCCGCCTTAATCTCGTCTGAGGTAAAGGGTTCACCGCCAAAGTATTTATCCATTAATTCTTCATCAACACTGGCAACTGCTTCAAGCATAACGTCACGCATATTGTTGATATCATCATTCTCGGGCATTGCCGTTTCTGTATACTTGACACCTTCACACTTGTATGCCTTACCTTCAATAAGGTTGACGTAAGAAACCACTGTTTCGCCTTCAACGTAAGGAATAACAACAGGACAAACTACAGCACCGTAATGAGCGGTAAGGGTCGAAATAACGCGATAGAAATATGCTCTCGGCGAATCCAACTTACCAATAAAGAATGATACCGGAATACCTGCAGCTTTAGCCTGGTCATAGTTGATCTGCGCACCGACATTAAGGCCCGATTTACCCGAAAGTACGATCAAGGCACTGTCAGCACCCGTCAGAGCCTCACTGACACCACCTGCAAAGTCAAAAAGTCCGGGAGCGTCAATAAGATTTATCTTATTATCCTTATATTCAAATTGATAAACAGCCGTTGAAACCGAAACACTACGCTTCTTCTCTTCAGCATCAAAATCCATAGTTGCACTACCGTCAGAAGTCTTACCGATACGATCGGTTACGCCGGCAGAAAAAAGAATTGAATCGGCCAGGGTTGTTTTGCCGGACGAACCATGACCGAGCAGCGCAATACTTTTGATTTTGTTGATGTCGAACTGTTTCATATAGACCATCCTTTATAAATAAAATGAAATACATTCAGGTTGATAGATTTCAGCACAACGAATTGTGCAACCTGCACATATTTAAGGGATAAATTTAATAGATTTTATTCCTTTTGTTAATTATAGCACACAATATATTATAATGCAAGTATCAATTAAAATATTTTAGTGTATTTTTTATTCTGAAAAGAGTAATAAAAATACCGCACATTCCCTGCGGTAAATACCAAAGAATGTGCGGCAAACATTTGTATTATATATTACTTAAATCAAGCGTTATCTTCAACAACAAAACAAACTCCCTCTACAGAGGAAATCATTGACTTTACGTCATCCTTTTCGTCAGGGTTTTTAACGTCAATGTTCAGACCTACGTGGCCACTTACGTTACTTTTAGGTGCCATTACATCAACCGAGCAAACAATACCCGACAGTTCCTTAATTCTTTCAACGACGGCACCGGTCTCATTAACATTTTTAACCTCAGCATAAAACCTAAGTACATTCTTACTGTTTGCCTCTAACTTACTCAATACGGTTGCCGTAAAAATGCACAGAAACGTCGCAATAATCGAAGCCGTATAGAACCCATATCCGATAGCAATACCGATAGCGGCAGTAGTCCACATACCGGCTGCAGTTGTAAGACCTGTAACAACCGAATTGTTTTTGACAAGAATAGTACCTGCCCCAAGAAAACCGATTCCCGATACAACCTGAGCAGAAATTCTGAACGCATCTCCACCGACAGAACCGGTTACAAACAAACCTGTCAACGCTGTCATTGTTGCACCTATGCAAATAAGAATATGTGTGCGAAGTCCTGCCGCACGTCCATGCTTACCGCGTTCACTACCGATAAGACCACCGAGTATTACCGCCAAAACAAGTCTGACCGCAACGGATACAAGGTTGATCTCACTCATAAGATCCAATATAGCTTTCATAAAAACGTAAAATCCTTTCAAAAATCAAAAGCGGTACGGGAAACGTACCGCTTCGCAATATACATTATGTATGGAGAACACAATTTATGCAAGGCGTATTAACGTCTTATTGCCCACTCTCAGTTCTCCGGGCAACATATTTAATGAAGAGGATATAATTCAGAACCGAAGATGGTGTTATACAACAACCAAATTGCGTCATTAAAGTCAACTTCACCGTTACCGTCAAAATCGGCTGACTGATTAAGCTGATAATCCTCAGCGCCGTGCAATGTGTAATTCATAAGATAAACTGCATCGTCGCTATCGAGAACATCATCGCCGGACAAATCACCAACAACAACTTCTTCTTTAACAGTCACACCGCCGACGGTTGCCTCAAAGGAAACAGCCTCAAGATCATAATTCAGGCAATCATTAGCATCTTCAATTCCGACAGTAATCTCGGTTGTGCCTGCTACAGCATTGTCAGCAACCTCAAAATGAAGAGTTACTATAGTGCCGGTAGAAACATTGTTTTTATCAGCATCGCCTTCGTTCCAAGTTAAGATATAGGGCGAAGTATAAGAATCATCAAACAAATAACCGCCAAGAACACCGGCATCGGTTGCGCCAACGAGAGTAAGAACTTCTTCATCATATACAACACTCATTTTAAGAGCGATGATTCCGGGGTTGTCAGTAATATCGATCTTAACATCAACGGTGTCCCCTGCCGTTGCATCAACGGTCTCAACAGCAACACCGAGAGAACCAACCTCGACGGCACCGACGTTCATAGCTGCAACCGCCAGAGAAAATAACATAGAAAAAACAAGAATTATGCTAACGGAAAGTTTTAAAAAATTACGCATTATCTAAAAACTCCTTTTCTCAACAGGTATACTGCTGAACATAATATACTACAGTTAGTATACAGCTAAAGCCACAATTTGTCAACGAATATTTATTATTTTGTTTAAAACTTCATTGCCTTTTAGCAAAAAAACTATATAACACTTCCAAATCATAGTTGAAACGTGGCTTTAAAAGCACCCGATGACGCTAACGAAACATACTCATCCCCTGCAACGATCATGTGATCAATGATACAAATATTCACAGCCTTCAAGGTCAGCATCAGGTCGTTAGTACTGTCTATGTCCTCCCTTGAAGGAAGAGCCAGACCGCCGGGATGATTATGCGCCAGAATAATGCCGGCAGTACTTGGATATTTTAAAACTATCTCAATAAGCCGACGGCAGTTTACCACAACTTCGGTCAATTCACCTTCACACACCGTCTCACAAGTAATCAATTTACCCGAAGCATCAAGACACAGTACAACAACTCGCTCGTTATTGATACCCGAATAGTAATCACAAAGATACTTTCCGCATTCATTGGAATTCTTCAGACGCACTCCGCTTGTTTTCTGCTTCTTGTACTCATGAAAAAACGGAACCAATAATTTTATCAACGAGACGGAGTTCTGCGTAATTCCGTCGACCATAAGCAGCTGATCTTCTGAGGCATCAAGGACACCGGCAATAGAACCGAATCTATCAATAAGTCGGTGTGCGATTGGATTGGTGTCTTTTCTCGGAATCGAGTAAAACAACAACAATTCCAACATCTCATGGTCGTGCATTCCTTTAAATCCGGCTCTTTTAAACCGTTCTCTCATTCTGTTGCGATGACCGTCGTGAAGATTCTTCACTTGAGACTTTTCCTTTTGGTTCTGTTTTTCTATTTTCTGACTCACCGTAACGACCCTTTCAAACATTTTATAACTAATTTCATACATAATGATGGTTGAACGTTGAAATTGCACTTTTAGTGCAATTTCAACGCCAAATCTTTGATTTGGCAACAAATTTTCTTTAAAAATTTGACAACGACCATTGCAATATGTAAAGAAAAATAATCAAATTCTGAAAAATTTGATTATTTAAAAGCTGATTTATCAGCTTTTGTGGAAGCACAAAGCGTTTCCACGTTCTATAATCATTATAATACCATAAACAACCTTTCCTTTTCAACACAAAAATAAATTGATGTTGATTTGAATAGGAATGTGTGGTAAAATATAACTGATAATAATGTATTGGAGGCTGTTATGCAACACTCCTCAAAACTCTCTATGTGTATCGTCACGTATAACAGTGAACACAAGGTCGGAGCAACCGTTTCTTCTGTAAAAAAGTTTACTCAAAATATCGACTATAAGCTCTTTATTTTTGATAACGGTTCGACCGATAACACTAAAGACATTGTTTTCAAAGCCGATCCCGACGCAATTTTTATTGAAAACAAAGCAAATTTGGGTTTCGGCAAGGCCAACAACCTTGTCCTCCCGCTTATCGACTCCGAATACCACGCAATTATAAATCCTGATATCCGTATTGAGAACGATGTGCTGTCCGAAATCTGCAATTATATGGACAAGCACCAAAACATCGTAATGGCAACGCCTAAAATCCTTTTTCCCGATAAAAGCGAACAACATCTTCCAAAGCTCAAGCCGAAATTCATATATCTTTTAGCACGGAGAACTCCGTTTTTTAAGAAAAAAGCCCTGGAATACACAATGGAAAATAAAATTCTTGACGTTCCTACAGAAATCGATCAGTGCAGCGGGTGTTTCGCCGTTGTCAGAAGTGATGTTTTCAAAAAATTGAACGGGTTTGATGAACGCTTCTTTATGTATATGGAGGATGCCGACTTAACCTTACGTGCCAAGAAGTACGGAAAAGTTGTATTCCTGCCACAGTTCCACGTTATCCACGAGTGGGAACGAAGCAGTTCTAAAAGTTTTAAATATCTGATGATCCATATTTCTTCAATGTTTAAATTCTTATGGAAGCATAAAGGAAAGTGAGGAATAATTTTGAAAATTCTGTTAACCGGTTCAAACGGACAACTTGGTAACACACTTCAAGAGCTGTTAAAGACACAAGAAAACTCGTTGGGAACACTCCCCGAAGAATACAAAGACTGTGAAGTAATTGCGGTAGACGTTGAACAACTTGATATAACCAACCGTAATGAAGTTTCAAAGTTCATCGATGAAAACAGACCCGATCTAATAATCAACTGCGCCGCAATGACCAACGTCGACGGTTGCGAGACCAACCGCGAAGCGGCCGAAGCCGTAAATGCCCACGGTCCCGAAAACCTTGCCTTAGCAGCTAAAGAAACAAATGCCAAAATAGTACACGTTTCGACCGACTACGTTTTCAGAGGTGACGCGGACAAGCCTTACGTAGAAACCGACCAATGCGCACCCGTAACGGCTTACGGTGCTTCAAAACGCAACGGCGAACTCAAAGTGATCGCCGCAACCGAAAAGCATTTCATTTTCAGAACCTCGTGGCTTTACGGACTTATCGGCAATAACTTCGTTAAAACAATACGCAAATTTGCCAAAGAAAGAGGCGCGTTGACCGTTGTCAACGACCAACGCGGCAACCCCACCAACTGCGAGGACCTCGCATACCATATTCTTTTAGCAGCTATCACTCAAAACTACGGTGTTTATCATTGCACGGGTAAAGGTGAGTGCACTTGGTTCGACTTTGCAAAAAAAATAGTTGAATATTCCAATATTCCCTGCACCGTCGACCCATGCACGACGGAGCAATCAAATCGTCCCGCCAAGCGTCCTGCCTATTCTTCTTTGGATAACCGTCATTTACGTGAAACTGTCGGGGACCATATGCGCGAATGGACGGTAGCTTTAAAAGAATACATCCAAAAGCTGGACTCAATTGAAAACAACTAAAGGAGAGAAATATATGAAAACATATCTCGTCACCGGCGGTGCCGGATTCATTGGTTCAAACTTCATCATTTATATGCTCAATAAATACACCGACGTTAAGATCATCAACGTTGACTCGCTCACCTATGCAGGCAACCTTGAAAATCTCAAATCGGTTGAGAGCAATCCCAATTACAGTTTCGTTCAGGCCGACATCAGAGACAAAGATGCTATTCAGAAAATTTTTGATGAAAACACCGTTGATTACGTCGTCAACTTTGCCGCCGAAAGTCACGTTGACCGTAGCATTTCTGATCCGGACATTTTCGTGCAGACCAACGTACTCGGTACCGTAAACCTTCTCAATATTGCAAAAGCGGCTTGGCAAATCGGAGACGACGTTTACCGCGAAGGGGTAAAATTCCATCAGGTCTCTACCGATGAGGTATACGGTTCATTGGGTGAAACAGGGTTCTTCACCGAAACAACACCCCTTTGCCCCCACTCTCCCTATTCTTCCTCAAAGGCAGCATCCGATATGTTTGTAAAAGCATATCACGACACCTATAAGCTGCCTATCAATATTACCCGTTGTTCCAATAACTATGGACCTTATCAGTTCCCCGAAAAACTCATTCCGCTCATCATGAATAATACTATCAATCACAAAGACCTCCCCGTTTACGGAGACGGTATGCAGGTCAGAGACTGGTTGTACGTTGACGACCATTGCAAAGCTATCGATATGGTTATTCGCGACGGTGTTGACGGCGAGGTATACAATGTCGGCGGTCATAACGAGCGTCCCAATATTTTCATTGTTAAAACCATAATTCAATACATTAAAGAAAACGTTGACGAAACCGTCGGCGAACATATGATCAAATACGTAACCGACCGCAAAGGCCACGATCGCCGTTACGGTATCGACCCGCAGAAAATCAAGGACGACCTTGGTTGGTACCCCGAAACCTGCTTTGAAGTTGGTATCAAAAAGACTTTAAAGTGGTATCTTGACAATCAGGATTGGGTCAAAAACGTTACAAGCGGTGAATATCAGAAATACTACGAAAGAATGTATAAGGGCAAGTGATTTTATGGGAAAATTCAACTTTATCAAAACCGATATAGATGGCGTAATCATTGTTGAACCCACCGTTTTCGGTGATGACCGCGGATATTTTATGGAGACCTATCAATATAACGACTACTGTGAAGGCGGTATTAACGTCACCTTTGTGCAGGATAATCAATCAATGTCTAAAAAAGGTGTTTTGAGAGGGCTTCATTTTCAGATCAACTACCCACAATCAAAACTCGTCCGTGTCATTCGCGGCGAAGTATACGACGTAGCGGTCGACCTTCGCAAAGACAGTCCCACCTACGGCAAATATGTCGGGG
>JAGBXM010000084.1 GCA_017629275.1 Clostridia bacterium | reverse complement strand
TCGGTTTCATCAATTTTTTCGTTGCAGTCCGCAAGGCCTTCCAACACACTGTCCCAAGCCGTGTCAAGCCGTTCGAGGCCTTTCAGAACCCCTGCCAATTCCGATACGGTCATATCGGGCAACAGACCTTGAAGTTCGGCAGGTGTTTTCTTTAAAACCTGCTCGCGATAATCGAAAAACTCGGTTTCATCCTCGTTTTCTGCGCTCGGTTCATCGGTTTCCTCTATTATTTCCAATTCAAAATCGTTATCAAGTATCAATCTTGCCGCCGCTTCACAGGTCAATCCCAACCCAACCTCGGTGCGCGAATCAAACTCGTTGTAAAACCTTGGGTGGTCGCGGCAAATCTGACACAAAGCGTCCTCGCCGTAGTGTTTTATTATCTCGCAAAGGTTGTCCTTTTGCAAAAACGGACAACGGTCACGCTCACCCAATACGAAATGCGGTGTACCGTCGAGCGATATTTTTTGCATTATTTTGGGGTGAAATTTGTATTTTTCAAGCGTTGGTTGGTCAACGTCAATCTCCCAACCGATACAACAGTTGTGCTGACACTTATCGGCAATACACTTGAAATTTTTATAAATAGTCGGTGCAAACAGTTGCATAAAATCACTCCGATTTGTGTTCTTTTGCACGGTGGACGATAGTGTTTACAATGCTGAACACCACAACTGCAAGGCAGATTCCGGCCGCAATACCGAGAGCAAATTCGGCCGTTCTCAGACCAAATTCCTTCGCTCCTGCCCAATCTTTTTTAACAATACTGCTCATTGTGTAGAACAATCCGCTTCCCGGCACCGACGGCACGATTGACGGCACCAAAAACAGCGTTACGGGTGCTTTGAACACACGGGCGGCTACCTCACAATAGACAACGGCTACCGCCGCCGCAACAAAGCAAGGTATAAACTCATTGTCAAACATCGGCTCAATCAAAAGATATACTCCCCAATTGATAAGTCCGCCGACAGCCGCCGCAATCAGCAGTTTTTTACGCAACTGAAACAGTAAAGCGAAGCCGAATGCACCAAAAAATGCAGTCACGAGCTGAATAATTATATCCCTCATACCGCACCTCCGAGCAACACAATAGACAACATAAAGCCGCCTGCCAAAGCGCCTGCAAGCACAAGACTTTCGGTAAAACGGGTCAATCCCGAAACAGTGTCACCGACAATCAAATTGCGGATAGAGTTGGTCAGTGCAATACCGGGGATTAGCAGCATTATATCACCAATCATTATCATATCGGCATTAAGCGTTGAGAAAATGCGACATACGGCACAGATGCCAAGACCCACTATAAGCGAACACAAAAATGTGGAAATTACGTTGTTGGGGCAAAATTTCGGCGCAACGTTGGAGAAAGCACAAATGACCACCGCAAACGCAGCCGAAACAAGCGCATCAAACAGATTACCGCCAAAGAAAATGGCAAACGCTGCGGCGGCAATAACGCTTCCAATATAATATTTGAACTGATTAAACGGCTTGTTACAACCGTCAAAACGCCTTTTCAATTCCTCAACCGAGAATTTTTCGGCACAGTATTCGCGACTTAAACAGTTAAGTGCCTCGAGCTTTGTAAAATCGGTCTTGCCTCCTGACACGATACGTCTTGTTTCGGTCAGGGTCTCACCGTCGGGCATCTCCAGGGTTACAACAATACTCGAGGTTATGGCAAACGTACTAACTCGGGCCACGCCGAACGCCTTTGCCATACGGTTGACCGTATTTTCAACACGGTCGATTTCGGCACCGCTTTGCATCATTCCCTCAGCTATGTCGAGCGTGGTTTTTATAAAGAGTTTCTGTTCATTACAAGCCAACTTAAGTCGCCCCCTTTTTCACCCTCCTATTTTAACAAACTACATTTCGGAAATCAACACAAAGTTATATTTTTGTAAAAACCCAAGACAAAATAGCACAAATCGGAAAGGTCAAACCCCAAGCCAACACCATCTGCTTAGCCGATTTGTTGTCCTTGACTTCGGCGTGGTCGACCCTTCCTGCGCCGAAAACGGCCGAAGATTTTGCATGGGTTGTCGAGGCAGGTAAGCCTACCGCCGACAAAACGGTAAGACTGACCGCCGAAACCAAATCGGAGGCAAACCCTAACGAGGGGTCGGTCGGTGCAAAGCTTTTAAAGGTTTTTATAATTCTTTGTCCACCCAAAAGTGTCCCCAACGATATAACCAAGGCTGATACAACCACCGTCCAGATCGGTATCTCAAGGTTGGTCGGTTGGGCTTTTATCCCAAGAACCGCCGCCAAGGTCAGCACACCGGCCAGCTTTTGTCAAT
>JAGBXM010000083.1 GCA_017629275.1 Clostridia bacterium | reverse complement strand
GTGGGGAAGAGGATGACTTCGCGGATGGTATCCGAACCGGTCAGCAGCATTACGGCACGGTCAACGCCGATACCCATACCGCCTGTCGGAGGCATACCGTACTCCATTGCAAGGAGGAAATCTTCATCCAGCATTTCGGTCTCGTCGTCACCGCGCTCACGCTGTTCAACCTGCTTTAGGAAGCGCTCACGCTGATCGATGGGATCGTTCAGCTCGGAGTAAGCGTTGGCCAACTCGCTGTGGCAGATAAACAACTCGAAACGCTCGGTAAGTCTGGGGTCCTCCTGCGACTTTTTGGTCAGAGGGCTTACCTCAACGGGATACATTGTGATAAAGGTCGGCTGAATAAGATGCTCCTCTACCCTCTGGTCGAAGCAGGCATACAATGCATTACCCCATGTGGGTTCGGCGGCTTCGTTCAATTCAACGCCCTTAGCCTTAGCGGCGGCAATGGCCTCGGCATCATCGGTAATTGCGTCAAAATCAATGCCGACGTACTCCTTGACAGCCTCAACCATAGTCATTCTGCGCCAACCGGGTGCAAGATTGATCTTCTCGCCCATCCACTCAACCTCGTAGGTGCCCAGAATTTCCTTTGCGGCACCCGAGATGATACCCTCGGCAATGTCCATCATATCGTGGAAATCGGCATAAGCCTCATAAAGCTCTACCGAAGTAAACTCGGGGTTATGCTTGGGGTCCATACCCTCGTTTCTGAAAATACGTCCGATCTCATAAACACGGTCCATACCGCCGACAATAAGTCTCTTAAGCGGCAACTCGGTAGCAATTCGCATATACATATCGAGATCCAGAGTATTGTGGTGGGTAATAAACGGTCTTGCCGAAGCACCGCCTGCAATGGTATTAAGCACTGGGGTCTCAACCTCGATATAGTTACGGTCGTCCAGATAACGGCGCATAAACTTGATGAACTGCGAACGCACAATAAAGTTACGCTTGACCTCGGGATTAACGATAAGGTCAACGTATCTCTGACGGAAACGAAGATCGGTATTAGTAAGTCCGTGGAACTTTTCAGGAAGCACCTGCAAACTCTTGGAAAGCAACGTGACCTTTGCGGCGTGAACACTGATCTCACCCGTCTTGGTCTTGAAAACCTCGCCCTCGATACCGACGATATCACCGATATCCATACGTTTGAAATCCTTATAAGGGTCTTCACCGATGCTATCGCGGGCTACGTATACCTGAATGGAACCCTCGCGGTCCTGCACGTTGCAAAAGCTGGCTTTACCCATAACACGTTTGGACATCATACGTCCTGCGATAGATACAGTTTTACCCTCAAAAGCATCAAAATCAGCCTTAATAGTGGCGCTGTAACCGGTAACGTTATATTTGGTGATTACAAACGGATCCTTACCTGCGGCCTGCAATTCTGCAAGTTTTTCGCGGCGAACCTTCAAAATTTCATTTAAGTCCTGTTGGGGCTTGCTATTGTTTTCCATTGTTACACTTCCCTTAAATCAAATCGCGGAATAAATTATCTCTGTACGTCAAGAACCTTAAACTGGAGATGACCTGCTTCACAAACAACGGTGATCTCGTCGCCTGCACAGTGACCGATCAAAGCGGCACCGATGGGCGATTCGTCCGAAATTTTAAACTCTCTGGGGTCAGACTCGGCCGAGCCAACGATGGTATAAACAATATCCTCGTCATACTCAACGTCATAAAGCTTAACGGTGCAACCAATGGTGATGGTGCCCTCAGCAACGTCCATATCATCAATTACCTGAGCGTTTTTAAGCATAGCATCAAGTTCAACGATACGGGCCTCGATTTTGGCCTGCTCGTTCATTGCTTCGTCGTATTCGCTGTTTTCGGAAAGATCACCGAAGCCACGTGCGATATTGATCTTCTCAGCGATCTCATTTCGGGTAACCGTCTTTAAATGCTCGAGTTCCTCCTGCAGAGCTTTAAGACCTTCCGAAGTTAAAAGTACAGCCTTTGTCATAAGTTTTCAACCTTTCGATTATAAAGTTTTAGCATACAAAAATCATATAAAAACACGATTTTCGCATACTGAACCAGAATATTATATACATTATACAGATTCGACCGCCCATTGTCAAGAAAATATTTTCGAACCTTTGCCTGGCACGAGTAATCCCTCCCAAACAAACACTGTTGACAATTTAAAACTTTGCGGTTATAATATATTTACAAAGAAACTCTTGTTTTACAATTTTTTTGAAAGGTGATATATATGAAACTTAAACACGTTCTTTGGATCGTATCCGCTATCGTTGCCGTGTCTGCCATCGTTGCAGGCGTTGCCGTTTTCGTCACCCGCTTCCTCGCTGAGGAAGATGCAGAGAACTACATCGAGTGCGATGTAGCCGCCGACGAGTAATAATTTGGAATAATTCAGCCGTCCCGTTCTGCACGGGACGGCTGTTTTTTTTTTTTTTTTACAACAAATTTTAAAAAGACGGTTTGAACGAAATTTTCAACCGTCATTTTTTGTTGTTTTTTTACTTTTTCGGTTTCGGCAAATGTGCACCCGTCGCGGTGACAACGGCGACGTCGGTGCCCATTTCATCGTATATCTTAACCTCATAAAAGCAGGTGGTACGTCCGTCTTTTATAAGTCTTGATTCACCGTAAAGCTCCTTACCTTTGGCAGGATTAAGATAGCAAATCTGGCTGACCGTCGTAACCGTGACGCATTCGGCCTCAAAATTAGTGGCTACCGCAAACACAAAATCGGCCAGAGTATACATTACACCGCCCATCGGATGTCCGACGGCATTAAGGTGTCTTTCGTCCAACGTAAGGCGGCACTTGGCGTAATTCTTTGAGACCTCTAATATTTCAATACCCGTCTGTTGGGTAGCATATCGGTCGTTTTTAAAAAATTCTCTTGCTCTTGTCAACTCATTCATTTTAATTCCTCCAAATCAAAAGGCGCAGTTATTTTACCACACGATTTTCAATATTACAATCAAAACCCCAGATTTTTCATACCCTCGGTTATATTTTTAAATATCGGTGCACAGTCACTCGAGCCCGACCGCACATCCTCCTTTAAAACAACGATAACATAATCCTTTCGCCCTTCATAAAAGCCGCAAAACCACCCGTTCAACACACTTTTGTCGCCGTCGCGCCAACCCGTTTGTGCCGTTCCCGTTTTACCGCCTGCCGAAATTCCGTCCGAAAAAGCGGCACTTCCCGTTCCGTTTTGTAAAGCATTTTTCAAAAATTTCTTCAAAACGTCGGCCGTTGTTTTCGAAAATGCAACGGTCGGTAACGACGGCTCATTCCGTTCCTCGTTCTGACCGTCTGAAACCGATTGCACAAGATACGGCAACCGATACTCACCGCCGTTGACAATAGCCGCGTACATCACGGCAACCGCGATGGGACTCAGCATCAGGTCACCCTGCCCTATCGAAAGATTGGTCAGTTCCCTCAAAGACAGTCGAAGCGTATTTAAAGACGGCAGACTGCCTGCCGACGAGACCAGCCCGCCGCCGCAATCAATACCTTCACCGAAGCGAAGAAATTTGGACATATTATACACCGTATCGGCACCCAAACGTTCACCTAAGGTGTAAAAGTAAGTGTTGCAGGACTCAGCCAATGCCTCTTTTAACCCCAAATCTCCGTGTCCCGAGGTTTTGTGGCATCTAAAGGTCTTACCATCGACCGTCACACTTCCCTTACAGACATAACGGTAACCGTCCAAACCCTTTTCCAGTGCCGCCGCGGCAAGGCAGGGTTTAAAAACCGACCCAACGTTATAGGAATAAACTGCTCGGTTTATAAGCGGCGAATTAGAGTCCTTCAAGGCCGCGCCGATATTGTCGACATCAAAATCGGGACGGCTGACCACCGCCTTAAGCTTACCCGTCGCCGCCTCCATTACCACCGCCGCACCGCAGGAAACGTCGGCCATCGCACGTTCTGATAACCTTTGAAGCCGTGAATCGACCGTCAAGGTCACCGACCCCGAAGCCTTGCTTTCAAACACCTCAAAACCGTCGCCTTCAAGCATTCGCCCCAAAGAATTTATACTATACCGCGCACCGATTTTTTGATTCGAGAAAAGCACACCGTCAAACGCCTTTTCAACACCGCTCACCCCGTGTCCGTCACCGCCCACGTAGCCCAAAATGTGGGTAGCCGTTCCGTCGTATCTATTCGGCACAAAAAACGTGTACCACGGCCCCTTAGTATTCAAAGCCTTGCCGAAAACCGTCACACTCTGCCCGTTTCGTATCTTCTTAAAAGCCTCGTCCAATTCCTCATCCGCTAAAATTTGCGACAAAGCCACCGCCGCGTTACCGGACGGGAAAATGAGCGAAACCGCCTGACGTGTCGTACCTGTCAAAGCAACACCGTTGCAATCAAAAACGTCGCCCCTTATTGAAGCCACGTCGACCCTTCTCGTCGATTGCTCGACCGCAACTTGGGACAATTTCTTGTCGGTACCTATTACCGCCACCCTCACCGAAGCCGTCAGCATCACGGCCAAAACCAACAAAAAACACACCGTTATCCGTCTTTTAAAATGCAAAAAATCACCCTTTTTATTTTGCAACAAAAAGGATGATTTAAACAATTTTATATTATTCTGTTTTCATTCTGAGCAGTGAGCCGACTGCTATGGGTCGGTCACAAGGAATTTTAACCGTCATCATAGGATGCGGTGCGGAATCAATTTCGTTTCCGTCACCGTCAAACATTCGGTCGGCGCGAAGGATAAACGGCTCAGTCTTGGGTTGGAGACAATCAAGCTCCTGACCCTTTAAAAACTTGTTTTTGAGTTCAAGCACTATCATTCCGTCTTCGTAACCCTTGACGACACCCGCAACCGAATAACTGCGGACGTAACCTGCCGTAAGATGAGTCTGTTCGCGGTCGGGCCGTCCGAAATAGAAGCCCGTCGAATACGGACGGTGACTTATCTTTTCAAGCTCATCCATTACCCACTGAGGAGTCGGGTTATCGGGATTATTGATGTAATTATCAATAGCACCGCGATAAGCGTTGGCGGTGACCGCCGTGTAATAATGCGATTTGGCGCGTCCCTCAATCTTAAAACTGTATACGCCCGCCTCACACATTTCTTTGATGTGGTCAGCCATACACAGGTCGTTGGCATTAAGTATATAGGTGCCTTTATCGGTCTCGGTAATGTCAAAATACTGACCGGGACGGGTCTGCTCCACTAACGAATAACTCCAACGGCAGGGCTGTGCACAGTCACCGCGGTTGGCATCTCTGCCCGTCATATACGAAGAAAGCAGACATCTTGCCGAGAAAGACACACACATCGCCCCGTGTGCAAAGGCTTCTATATCAAGTTCTTTTGGAGTTTTTGCTCTTATTTCGGCAATTTCCTCCAAAGACAGTTCACGGGCGGCAACGATACGTTTAGCGCCCATATCATAAAACGCACGGGCCGTTTCATAATTAACGATACCCGACTGCACCGAAACGTGAAGCTCCTGCTTCGGGCAATACCTTTTAACAAGTCCGATAGTGCCGATATCCGACGCGATAATACCGTCGACGTTTATATCGGCCAACTGCTCCAAAAACGCGGGTAAACGCGGTATTTCATCGTTATGCGGTAAGGTGTTGCAGGTCACAAATATCTTGACGCCGTGCTTATGAGCGTAATCAACACCCAGACGCATATCGGCTTCACCGAAGTTGGTGGCGGCGGTACGCATACCGAACTCCTCACCTGCAAGATACACCGCATCGGCACCGAAATCAACGGCGGCCTTCAAGCGTTCAAGGTCACCTGCAGGGCAAAGCAACTCGGGAACCTTTATAGTTATTTTATCCATTCAGCCACAGTCCCTTGTTCTTAAGATCACGGATGACGCGGTTGTGCTCATCATTGTCCTTGGTAAAGTAGAACTTCATATTCTTGTCGGTGACAAAGAAGTAATCATCGCTGCCCTCCGAAGGATATAAAGCCGCTTTTATGGCATCAATACCCGGAGCGCAGTAAGCGCCGGGCGCAAGACCAACTGCTTTATAAGTGTCATATCGGTCGGTATTATACTTATATTTAGTGGTCGGATCGGACTGCAGAAATGCACTGTTGCCCCAATTGTCGATACGGTTCCAGAAAACGGCCGAAACCTTCTGCTTGTCGCTGTAATCGGCAACACTGGCCTCCATCTCGATAATCGAAGCCATAGTTACAACATCGTGCAACGAAACGCCGCGCTTTTCGGCCTGAATACGCATAGACGGAATCAGCTTGTTATCAAAGTTCTGCAACATTTTCTTGATGGCCTGCTCGGCGCCCGACTTGTTGTTGGTCTGATAGAAATAATAGGTATCAGGGAACAGATAACCCTCAAGGCGGTAGTGTACGCCCTGCGTTTCATCCTTTATTCCCTTCATAAACTCAAACGGATACTTGTCGTAGGTCGCTTCGTTGACCGCCTCTTTGAACTGCGCAGCCGTGCAGATCTTATTTTCCTCAAAACGCGCCGCCATCTGATCAATGGTCCAACCCTCGGGAATGGTAACCTTGACCGACTCGGCCTGTGTTCCCTGCTTGGTCAGTTTTTCGGCAATATCCTCATAACTGTCCTGCTTGGAGAAGTAATAAATGCCGTCTCTGAACTTGGCGGCATAACCGCCTCTGCTAGAATAGAATCTGAAGAACAAAGGACTGTCGATAACACCCTTGTCTTTAAGCATTTCGGCAACCTCTTTGGCGCTTGTGCCTTCAACAACAACGATCTCAATATTTTCCTCGGCCGAATCGGCATCGAAATTAACACCGAGATAATCTATACCGAAATAAAGGATAAGCGCCGCGGCACTGATCGAAATAATAAGTATGGCCGCCATCCAGATAATGGACAACAGACATCCCTTTCCCGCCGAAGCCTTCTTTTTCTTGCGTTTCTTCTTTTTTTGATTATTCTTCTTTTCCTCGGACGCGATATCGTCGGCATCTGAACTGTCGATAAAGAAGTCCTGACCGATGACAAAATCGTCCGAAAGACGGCTGTCGTCAAGGGTTCCTTCATCCGAAGAAGCATCCGTCGAGGGCTTATCTTCGGCAGTTTTGCCTATTTCGAAATCACCGTCATCACCAAATTTGAACTCGGAATCGTCGAAAAAGGAACCCTTTTTCGAATCATCGGAATCCTTATCAATTTTAAAAATATCGTTACTCATCGGTTCCTCCGTTGAATGATGCTATCTTTGTTTTAAGAACTTTCT
Organism: Clostridia bacterium; assembly: GCA_017629275.1. Lineage (GTDB taxonomy): Bacteria > Bacillota > Clostridia > Oscillospirales > Acutalibacteraceae > UMGS172. The sequence continues at coordinate 10,584 of JAGBXM010000083.1, read as the reverse complement.
GCGGTCGTCACGCCGTCTTGCACTGACGTCCTTTATCCACTTTTCGGTGACAATGACGTCAACGGGTCGGTCAAACCTTCCGTGATACATATGACGGCGGATATAATTGGAATAACAGATACCTGCACAGGCACCCGTAAAGCGCGACATATAACGGTCGTAATATCCCTTGCCGTAACCTAATCTGAAACCAAGATAGTCAATCGACAAGGCGGGTAAAAGCATAAGACAGCCCGTGAAATCTTCAACTATCGGCAAGCTTTCATCGGGTTCAAGCACACCGAACATACCGGGAGAAAGATCGTCCATCGACTCGATGTAGTGAAACTCCATCAACCGAGTATCGGGAATACACCTCGGCACGGCAACCTTTTTACCGTCAGCCAACGCGCCCTTGATTATCTCAAAGGTATCAACCTCAATGACGGTCGATACGTAAACCAACACGGTTTTACAAGCCTTATACTGATAAAGACGGAAAACGTTTCTGGTCACTCCCGCATCAAGCCTGGCCTTCTCCTCGGGGTCCATATTCTTACGTTCCTCTTTAATGGAATTGCGCAGCTCGGTCTTATACTGTCTTATATCTATCGGTCGCATAACATTGCTGCCTTAAAATGATTTGCCGAAGCCTCGCTCTGAATATACTTTACGATCTCAAAGCCAAACTTCAAAGCGGCACCCGCACCGCAACCCGTGATGATATTTCCGTCGGTCATAACGGCATCGTTACAAACTTCGGCTCTACCCAACTGACCTTCAAAGCCGGGGAAACAAACCGCCTTTTTGCCGTCTAAAATACCTTTGTGACCAAGAACCGACGGTGCGGCACAAATAGCCGCAATCAAAAGCTTGTTCTCAACACAGTAGTCGATAAATTTCTGCACTGTGGCCGACTTTTCAAGATTTAAGGTGCCCGGCATACCGCCCGGTAAAATAATACCTTCACAGTCCTTATCGGGACCGATCTCACAGTCGACAACGTCGGCTACGACAGGAATCTGATGCGAACTTGTTACCACCTTGGCACCGACACCGACAGTATAGACCTCTATCTCGGCACGGCGCATAATATCAACGGGAGCCAAAGCCTCGGTTTCCTCGAAGCCGTCAGCCAAAAAAACATAATACATAATTACACTTCCAAATTAAAAACTATTCTAATAATTTTTTATTGCGTTTAAAACAACCGAAAGAATTTCGTCCGAAATGCTTTCAATAGAACGGGGTTTATTGCCGTCGGCACAGTTTATAACCGTCCACCCGCATTTTTCGGCGGCATACTTTGCGGCCTTACGACAGGCGGCAAGATACTCCATATCCTTTTCGTGAATATCCTTTTTAGACTCGTCACCGTTATAGCGCGAAGCCACCATAGCCGACGAAACCTCGACCGGCATATCAAGGAATATGACGGCATCGGGTCGCGGAATAGCCGTTTTTTTATACTCGGTCTCATAAAGCCAGGGCAGATATGTATCCCACTCGCTTTCGGGAAGCTTGGCCATCTGATGATAGGCATTCGACTCGACGTAGCGGCCCGAAACAACCACACCGCCGTTATCGTAATATTCACTCCAATGACGCTTGTAGCTAGCATAGCGGTCAACAGCATAGAAAAGCGAAGCCGCATAAGCGTTGACGGCATCGGGTTTTGAGCCGAACTCACCGCTAAGATACATACGCACCAAGGTGCTCGAAGGGTCTTCATAATCGGGGAATGATATAAGCTTTGAATCAATTCCCTTTTCTTTAAGACGTTCAGGCAAAAGTGACACCTGCGTGGTCTTTCCGCAACCGTCAAGACCCTCAATAACAATAAGTTTACCCATTAATTTCAATCCTTTTGGAAAGATTCTTCGCAAGCCCCTTCGGCGGGAAGCGCCTCAGGGCAACACTGCGTGTTGGTTCAGAATGACTTTGTAAATTTTGCGTCATTCTGAGGAGCGTCAGCTCCGAAGAATCTTAAATTACTTTTTAAACGTATACTTTTCGCGCATTTCGCGGATTTCACCGCAGGTCATCTTACCTTCGGGACAGGGACCGGTCAGACACGAAGGACCTGCATTTTTAAAGAGATTCGGAGCAACCTCACGGCAAAGCATCAGCATTTGATAGGCGAGTTCTCTTATCTCCCACTGTGCACGGTTACAGCAACGATGACGGAAGAAGTTATGCAGACTTCTTGCGTTCATTGTGAGTATCATCTTGGTGTCACAGGCATTGGGCAAAACAAAGCGCGCATCCTCAATGGCCTTTTTCTCGGCGGCACGGTCGGCTGATTTTTCGTCCATTCCGTTGGCCGTCATATCGGCCTTGTGACGCTTTTTCAAAACACAGGTCAAGCGGTCATAATATTCCTGATCCTTTTCCATTGCCTCAATAAACAAGGCCTTGGCCTCGGGGTCGTTCTCGATTTCGGGCGGAGTCACGTACTCAAACTGCGCCTCGGCAACGTAGCGCTGACTCTGTACCGAAAACGAAGCCATTCTGTGACGGGTTATCTGTGCCAACAAAGCCCTCGACACACCCTCGATACCAAAGGTAAAGGTTGCGTGCTCGATGGGACTTTCATGTCCTATTTCCGACAGCATATCGACAAACTGTGCGGTCTTTTCGGGTGTAAGCTTTTCCCTTACCTCGTCAATGGTCGACGGCGAATAGCAAAGCCTTGCGGCCGAAGCCACCGTCAGTTCGGGGTCGGGTGTATGAGCCAATAATGTAACCTTCATAACGTTCCTCCTAGCGCTTCAAGAAAGATTCTCAAAGCTCCAAATCTATAAAAAGCCTATATTCTCATATATTATATCAAACAAACAACCGTTTGGCAATAACAAAGTTGTAAATATAAATATAAATATAAAAATCAACCATAGGTTAATAAATGAACCGCTTGAAAAACATTTTGTAAAGTGGTATAGTACTTCACAAAGTTCGTCCGTCTTTGAATATATTTAGTCTGGCTGTTTTCTTTGATCAAAATGATATTTGCAAAGCCTCCAAAGAATAGCCTTCTCCAGCGGAGAAGGTGGCAGCCGCAGGCTGACGGATGAGGAGAACACGTCACCTGCACACATTACGTAGAGCATTACGCTCAAATTATAAAGCCTTATGTTTTTACATTAGTCATTACAGTCCTTGTTCTCCTCATCCACCATCTTCGATGGTCCCCCTTCCCCTTACGGGGGCCGTCCCTCTCTGTCTGCTTCGCAGACATCTCTCCCATTTTATGGGAGAGTCTTCCGCTGGGGAAGGCAAAGTCGCACATTTGCCAAAACGAAACAGCGAAAGCAGGATCAGAAATAAAGCGAAAAATTAAACAACATAGCAAGAGAGGAACTATGATATATAAATACAACAAAAGTCTGGTTTCAAACGCCAAAACTTTGAGAAAAAATATGACCAAAGAGGAAAAGCACCTTTGGTATGATTTTTTAAAGAAACTGCCGTTCACCGTAAATCGGCAAAAAAATATCAGTGATTATATCGTTGACTTTTTCATTGCCGAAAAAAGAGTTGTAATTGAAATTGACGGCAGCCAACACTTTGAACCCGCAAATAGAGAGGCCGATAAACAACGTGATGCCGAGCTTTTAAAATTAGGTATAACGGTCTTAAGGTATTCAAATTATGAAATCAACAGGAAATTTGAAGCCGTTTGCAACGATATACTACATCGTCTAGATGTCCAAGCGACCGAGCTGAAATATAAGGATTAGGGTGGTTTTGTGTATAAATATGAAATTCATCTGCACACTTCGGGGTGCAGTAAATGCGGAACTTCGACTATTCGCGAAATGGTACTTAATGCAAAAGAAAAGGGCTTTAAAGGCTTTGTCGTCACCGACCATTTTTATCACGGCAATACCTGTATCGACCGAAATTTGCCGTGGAATGAATTTGTTGAAGCCTATGAGAAAAATTGGCTTGAAGGTAAAGCTTTGGGAGAAAAACACGGTATCGACGTCATTTTCGGCATTGAAGAGATCTACACCCGTGATATGAAAGAGGTTCTGATCTACGGCATCACCCCCGAAGAATTAAAAGCCGAAGCCGATTTTATAAACTACGATTTAAGACAGGTTTACGAGTTTGTTAACCGTCACGAAGGCTTTTTATCACACGCCCATCCTTTCCGCAACCGCGGATATATAAAGAACGTGAATCTTCCTCCCGATCCCAACGTTTTGCACGGTGTTGAGGTGTTCAATTATGCCGATTTTGCCGCCGATTGCAACGACCGTAACCTGATGGCTCTTGAGTATGCCAAAAAATACGGTCTGAGACAGCTCAGCGGCGGTGACGTTCACAAGGCCGATAGCCGCCTTGGTTCATCGGGAATCGCCGTTGACCGACCGATACACGACACCAAAGCGTTAGCCAAAATCATCCGAAGCGGTGAATACCGACTCATTGTAAACGGACGAATTCTTTGAAATTACAAAATTTTGCAAATTTTTTGAAAATACCTCTTTTATATTTAACTGTTTTATGTTATCATTTACAATGTTAAAGACATCGGGCCCAAAACGCCCGTGTGAACAAGAAGCGTTTATGTGGAGGAAGAAAAATGGACAATATTGCAAGTTACAAGCATCTGCCCTACGGTGATATGGCCATCATCGCAATGAAAGGCTGTGAGGAGTTTGCCGACAAGGTAGACTACTACCTCAAGCAATGGAGAGGCAACCCTGAGGAAAATACCTACGTTATCCATCCCCAGTGCCCCCGTTTCGGCACAGGCGAGGCCAAAGGTCTTATCGAGCACACTGCACGTGGACTTGATGCTTTTATTATTTGTGACTGCTTTAACTACGGCGTCACCTACAAAATGTACGGTCAGACCGTACCTATGAGTCCTGACGATCATTTCCAGGATTTAAAGCGTGTTATTGCAGCATTGGGCGGTAAGGCAAGACGTATCAACGTCATTATGCCGATGCTTTACGAAGGCAGACAGCACCGCCGCACCGCACGTGAGTCTTTGGACTGTGCGATGGCTCTGCAGGAACTGACCGCTTTGGGTGTCAAGAACATTTTAACCTTCGACGCTCACGATCCGAGAATCTGTAACGCAATTCCTTTGGGCGGCTTCGACAACGTTCAGCCGACCTATCAGATGATCAAGGCATTGCTTAAAAACGTTCCCGACGTCAAGATCGACCGCGATCATCTGATGATCGTTGCTCCCGACGAAGGCGCAATCTCCCGTTGTATGTACTACTCCTCGGTTTTAGGTATAAACCTCGGTATGTTCTACAAGCGCAGAAACTACTCCATCGTTGTTAACGGACGTAACCCCATCGAGGCTCACGAGTTCCTCGGTAACGACGTTACCGGCAAAGACCTTATCATTGTCGACGATATGATCTCTTCGGGTGATTCACTGCTTGACATTGCGGCACAGCTCAAGGCCAAGAACTGCAACCGTGTATTTGCCTTCACCACCTTCGGTCTGTTTGTTGAAGGTTACGACAAGTTTGACGAGTTCCATAAAAAAGGCCTTATCGACAAGGTTTTCACCACCAATCTTGTCTATAATAAGGACGACCTGTTTGACCGTGAATGGTACGCACGTGTTGATATGTCCAAGTACGTTGCATACCTCGTCAACGCCATCAACTACGACAACTCCATCAGTTCGCTTCTCAATCCCATCGACCGCATCAAGAACTGCATCGAGAAATATAACAACAGATAATTTTGAACAACGAAAAGCTCCGAACGGGAACTCCCGTTCGGAGCTTTTTTATTTGCTTTCATTTTCGGTAAAACAACGGCGTATGCCCCGTAAACTTTTTAAACACTCTGCAAAAATAAGAACAGTCGTGATAACCGACCAGCTCGGCAATTTCGTCCACACTCAGTGCCGTATATTCTAACATTTCGACCGCCCTTTCCATCCTTATTTTCAATTGAAAATTGTACGGTGAAAAACCGGTGTATTCCTTAAACAGATGTATAAATCGACTGCGGCTTACGAAACACATTTCCGCATAACGGTCAAGGTCAATGGGCTGTTCAAAATTCTCATTCATATAATTGATGACATTGACCAGGCGTCCATGTCCGCCCGAAGTCTCTTTTTCACTCTGCTCGGCAACGCTTCTGAGGATAAGTCCCAAAAGCACCGTTATGTAACCGCCGCATACCGTTTTATAATTTGAACGCCTTATGTTATTTGCAACCAACATACGGTCAAAAACACGTTTGAAGTCTTTGGGGTCGGTCAATTTGACGTGCACCGTCTCCCCTGTTTTCAATTCATCCAGCATTGAGCAGGAGGTCCCCGAAAAATGCACCCACATCAGATGCGTTTTGTCTTCCTTTTTAAAGGAATAATGCTGACGCACGTTAGGGAAATGCAACAATAGACTGCCGCTTTCAGCAACACGGACGACCCCGTTATCCTCAAAGGTGCATTTTCCCGACTCAATAAACTGAATACCAAAATCCACCCTGCCGTCATCGCGCACGGTGTCGTAATCACGGTTTCCGAGATACTGCTCACCGCAATTATTAAGCGTTATATATTCACTTGATACGCGTTGCGTTGTATAACGCGGATCGGGCATAAAAATCACCTGCTATTTCAGACAATAATCCTTATTAAGAGTATTTACAACTCAATAATAAACCACCTAAAATTGAATGTCAATAGCAATATTGTCCTATTTTTCAGCACTTTACAACCTTTACACAAACGGTACAACGCAATATAATTAAGGTAAATCACACGTGCGAAAGGAGCAATTGTATGTCACAATATCCTATCAAAGCAGTAGCTTTAAGTTCATTGCACCGCGTATTTCCCGAAGTCGATCCAAGCGGCGCCGAAAAGTTGAGCTTTTCGTGTTTAAAAAATGAGCCGTTGTCGTTTCAGATGGCATTTAAATTCACCGACGAAAGCAATCCCGCCGTATCGATGCCGTTTAACCTGAAAATAGAAAGCGATCTGCCTATATCACTTTACTCTGAAGGCGCGGTACCCGTTTTGCAGTGCCCTGAACCCAATTTGGATGACAAATACCGTTCAGGACTTTTCTACGATATGCTGTTACCCAAAACGGTCAACCCCAAAATCACGGAAGGCGGCAACCCATGGAGCGCAGTGTATTTCGACGGTGACAATATTCAACTTCACGCCGTAAGAGACAGTTGGAAAGCCGTTTGGCTTACCGTCAACGAAAATGAAAAAACTGTCACCCCGGGTAAGCACATCATCAAATTGCAGTTGACGTCAAGAAGCAGTAACGCGACGGTCGGAGAATGCGAAATAACCGTCGACGTCATCGACGCAAAGCTCCCAAAGCAGCAACTTATCTACACCAACTGGTTCCATTGCGACTGCCTTTGCGATACCTACGGTGTCGAGATGTTCTCTGAAAGATTTTGGGATATCTTCCGCAACTTTGCAACCGCCGCCGCTAAAAACGGTATGAATATGATACTCACCCCGTGCTTCACACCGCCACTTGACACACCCATCGGCGGTGAGCGTATGACGGCACAGTTGGTTGGTGTCCAAGTGGTTGACGGACGGTATAAGTTCGATTTCACACTGCTCAAACGCTTTATTGATGAATCCAAAAAGTGCGGTATCAAATATTTTGAACATTCGCATTTCTTCACCCAGTGGGGTGCAAAAAACGCTCCAAAGGTTATGGCCACGGTCAACGGCAAATACAAAAGGATCTTCGGTTGGGAAACTAAGGCTTCGGGCAAAAAATATGCCGAGTTCTTACGCCAATACATCCCCGAACTGCTGAAATTCCTCAAAGAACTGAAAATTGACAAAAAATTCTTGTTCCACGTGTCAGACGAGCCGTCCCCGAGGATGAAAGAGGATTACTTAAAAGCCACAAATATCGTCCGCGACCTGTTGGACGGTTATATACGCGGAGATGCGCTGTCGCACTATGAGTTCTATGAAGAAGATATCGTTCAGACACCCATTGTGTCAACCGGTTCCATACATAACTTTTTTGGAATTTGCAAAAACCTTTGGGCTTATTACACAGGCGGTCAATGTAAGGACGGTATGAGCAACCGCAAGCTCAACTGCTCACCCGAACGCAACCGTATGTTGGGCGTTCAAATGTACGCTTATAATATAAAAGGCTTTTTGCATTGGGGCTATAACTTCTATTACGATTTATTAAGCTACGGCTTGTTTGACCCCAAAATCGAACCCTGCCACTACAACGGCGCCAACCCCGCCACGGCATTTATGGTCTACCCTGCAACCAACGGTGACTGCATACAGTCCATCCGCCAAAAGGTATTTTATGACGGACTCAACGATATGCGCGCCTTAAAAGCACTCGAAAAGCTTATCGGCCGCAAGGAAACCTTAAAGTTCATCGAAAAGCACTACGGCGAGGTGGACTTCCACACCCACGCCGAATCAGAGGAAAAATTTATAGAATTCCGCGAAGAATTAAATCAAAAAATCAAATCAAATTGTGATGAATAAGCGAAAAAGATTCTTCGTCGCGCTCGCTCCTCAGAATGACAAATAAAGTATTAAACTGTCATCCTGAACGAAGTGAAGGATCTTATTTAAAACCAACTCAAAAAACAGAAAGGTGATAAAAATGGAAACAAAATTCTACAATCTTATCGAACCCCAAGACCTTGCCAAGAACACCACCATCAACCTCCAGGTGTGCGAAGCCGAGGTTGATATGTACTGGCGCGTAGCCATCGACGTTTTAGAGGTCATCGAGGCCAACAACAAAAAAGGTGAGCCTACCGTTGCGGTCGTGCCCTACGGTCCTCTCGGCCCTTATGCCCGTCTTGTTCATCTTATAAACAAGTACCGCATTTCGCTCAAAAACTGTGTATTTATCAATATGGACGAGTATCTTGAAGACGAAAAGACCTACGTCGACTATAACGACCCGTTGTCGTTCCGCGGCGGTATGGACCGTGTTTTCTATTCGCTCATCGATGACGAACTGAACGTTCTGCCCGAAAACCGCATATTCCCCGACCCCAAGAATCCCGGTCAGGTTATGGAGATTATCGAAAAGTACGGGAAGCTTGATTTAGTCTTTGGCGGTGTTGGTATTAACGGACACTATGCCTTCAACGAACCGCCCGAACCGGGTGAAAAGTGCACCAATGAGGAGTTTTTGAACCGTCCCACCCGTGTGCTTAAGATCAGTCGTGAAACCAAGACCATCAACGCATTTATGAACTGCGGTGCCGATTTAGAGGCTATCCCTGAGTATTGCATCACCGTCGGTATGAAGGAAATGTTCAAGGCTAAAAAAGTCATTATGTGTATGCCCCGTGACTGGAACGCAGGTGCGCTCCGCAAGGTTTTGCACGGTGAAATTACCTGCCACGTTCCCTGCTCTCTTTTCCGCAACCACCCCGACGCTACCCTTTATGCCGCCGCAGTAGCAACTGCCTGTCCCATTCCGCAGATCAGAGTTTACAACAAATAATATGAATAATCTTTACATTGCCAACACAAAGGTCGTTTTGCCCGATACCGTTACCGACAAGGTTTCGGTGTTGGTCATTGACGGCAAAATCAAGGAAATAGGCAATATTTCCCGTCCCGACGGCATCGAGATTCTCGATGCCAAGGGCGGCTACCTTTTGGCAGGTTTTATTGATAGCCACGTTCACGGTGGCGGCGGTGCAGATTTTATGGACGGCACGGTTGAGGCTTTTCACACCGTAACCGAAACCCATTTAAAGCACGGCACAACTACACTCGTGCCTACCTCAATGACCGCAACACAAGAAGAACTTGAAAACTTTGTCAAGACTTATCTTGAGTTTTTGAAAACCGACCGCAAGGGTGCCAAAACACTTGGACTCCACCTTGAAGGCCCTTATCTTTCGGGTGTGGGCGGCAAGTCAAGGGGTGCTCAACGCGGCGACCTTCTGCGCTACCCCGATATGGACGAGGTGAAACATCTTTACGAGTTGTCGGAAGGTCACATCATTCGTTGGGACACTGCCCCCGAACTACCCGGTGCTATTGAGTTTGCCAAGTTTTTGACCGAAAAAGGTGTCATTTGCTCGATTGCACACACAACCGCCACGACCAACGAAGCCGAGGCAGGCATTGACGCAGGCTTTTGCCACGTCACGCACTGCTACAACGCCGTGACGACCTATCACAAAGAGGGTCAAAAGGTGCTTGACGGCGTGGTTGAGGCGGCTTATCTCAACGATAACGTTGTGATTGAACTTATCTGTGACGGTTGCCACATTCCGAAAGGTGTTGTGCGACTTGCCCTAAAAATCAAGGGTTTTGACAAGGTCTGCGCCATTACCGATGCCATGCGTATTGCAGGTACCGATATGCAAAAAGGGTATCTGGGCACTCCGTCATGCGGCAGTGAAGTCATTGTTGACGACGGTGTTGCAAAGCTCAGTGACCTCTCAAGCTTTGCGGGAAGCATTGCTACCACCGACCGTTGCTTAAAGGTTTTGTGTAAGGACTATGGTATTGACATTTGCGACGCTTCAAAAATGCTATCCCTCGCCCCCGCCAAGCTTCACAAAATTGATAAAGACTACGGCAGTATTGAGGTTGGCAAAATTGCCGACCTTGTAATT
>JAGBXM010000082.1 GCA_017629275.1 Clostridia bacterium | reverse complement strand
GGGTAGTTTGTTTATCTCTCCCTCAGTCTCGCTTACGCTCGACAGCTCCCTCGTCAGAGGGAGCTTCTTAACTTTATTGCATTAGTTTTATTGCGATTCAAGTTATTGCAATTTTTTATGCGTATCTTATCAATTCTCGCTGTAGATAACGGTTACATCGGGGTGAAGCTGGAGAATAGAGGCGGGCACCTCGGGGGTGATGGGGCCTTCCATCGACTTCTTCAAAATGTCGAGCTTGGCTTTGCCGTTGGCAACCAGAAGGATGCGCTTGGCCTGCATAATTGACATCATACCCATAGTGATGGCACTCTTGGGAACATCGTCCTTAGAGGCAAAGAAACGAGCATTGGCCTCGATGGTCGAGGGGTCGAGCGTTACGGGGTGGGTGGGACCTGTGAAGCAATCGTCGGGCTCGTTAAAGCCGATGTGACCGTCAAGTCCGATACCGAGTAACTGAAGGTCGATACCGCCCAAAGCCTTCACGAGGTTGTCGTACTCCTCGCCCTCTTTTACGAGGTCGGCGGCGCAACCGTTGGGAACGTGGGTCTTAGCCTTGTCGATATCAACGTGATCAAAAAGGTTATCGTTCATAAAATAGCGGTAGCTCTGGTCGTGACTGCCACTGAGTCCGACGTATTCGTCGAGGTTGACCGAGGTAACGTCTTTAAAACTGATTTCGCCGTTTTCAACCTTTTTGATAAGGTTTTTATAGGTGCCGACGGGCGATGAGCCGGTGGCTAAACCTAAAACACAGTTGGGTTTCAGAATAACTTGAGCGGCGATGATGTCGGCTGCTTTTTTGCTTAATTCCTCATAAGAATTAACGGTAATGAATTTCATAAACAAAACTCCCTTTTAAAATATAGATTATTCGGCCTTGTGACCCTTGGCGATGATTTTTTCAACCACGCGGTCAACGTAAGCCTCGCAATTTTCTTCACTTTCAACCATAACACGGACGACAGGTTCGGTACCACTCTGACGGAGAAGTACACGTCCGTTGCCGTTTATGAGCTTTTCAACCTCTTTGACCTCGGCCAAAACGTCGCTGTCGGTGACCGCGGCGGTCTTATCCTTGACACGGACGTTCTTGGTAAGCTGAGGATAAAGCTTTACGGGTTGTGCCAACTTAGCGAGGGTCTGCTTGGAATCGCAGATCTCTTCACTTATCATAATCGCAGTCAGCAGACCGTCACCCGTGGTGGCATATTTTTTGAGAATGATGTGGCCCGACTGTTCGCCGCCCAACGAGAAGTCATTCTCCTGCATACATTCATAAACGAAACGGTCACCAACGGCGGTTTCGGCAAACTTCATACCGGCCTCTTTAAGGCTGTTTACGAAGCCACTGTTGGACATAACGGTAGCAACAACGGTGTCACCGTTGAGCATTCCGCGACTCTTGAGGCGTTTGCCCAGAATATAAAGCATCTTGTCGCCGTCGACAACGTCACCGTTCTCGTCGACCGCGATACAACGGTCGCAGTCACCGTCAAAGGCAAAGCCCAGATCAAGGTGCTGCTCCTTAACCAGAGCGCAAAGGTTTTCGATGTGGGTCGAGCCAACGCCGTTGTTGACATTAAGACCGTCGGGCTCGGCGCCGACAACAACGGTCTGTGCGCCCAAAGCACCGAATACCGAACGTGCAATCATCCAGGATGCACCGTTGGCACAGTCGAGACCGATGCGAAGGTTTTTATAGGAATGCGAAGCCAAGGAAATAAGATATGCAACGTAACGGTTACGTCCTGCAACGTAGTCAACGATACAGCCGATGCGTTCTCTTGTTGCCAAAGGCAGGTCGTTGCCCTGAATACCCAAAGCCTTCATATCGCCGTCGATATACGCCTCGATAAGTGCAGTGGTAGAGTCGTCAAGCTTTTCACCGTAGCGGTTGATAACCTTGATACCGTTATCGTAGAACGGGTTGTGCGAAGCGGTGATCATAATACCGCAGTCGAAATCGTCCTGACGGGTGACGTACGAAACACTCGGGGTGGTGGTTACGTGAAGCATATAAGCGTCAGCACCCGAAGCGGTGATACCTGCAACGATGGAATATTCAAGCATATAGCTTGAACGGCGGGTATCCTTACCGATAACGATGCGCGGACGGTAGTTGGGTTTGGTGCAGCCTGAAAGCTCGGACGAATAGTACCAGCCCAAGAAACGGCCGACCTTGTAAGCCTGCATCGAGGTAAGGTCACGGTTGGCTTCGCCTCTGAAGCCGTCGGTGCCGAAGTATTTGTTTTTTCTCGGTTCGTTCGATGCGGGATGAATCGCTATTTTATCGTGCAGAAGTTCGTCGGTCGAAATGCCGAACAACTCGCAAAGCTGCAGAACCTTGTCGATCTGCGGTAAGGCCTGGTCCATCTCCCATTTGGAGACCGACTGACGGGAAACGCTGATCTTTTCAGCTAATTGCTCTTGTGAAATGTTGGCTGCAACGCGCAGCTCAGTGATTTTTTCACCAATAGTCATAAGTCAAAACCCCTTTTCTAATTTTAACAAATTTTTCTAAAATATGCAATAAGGGAACAAACCAAAATTTGATTCTTACAGTATTATATCAAATTCAAACGTTTATATCAACCAAGTTTAAGTTGAAATTTTAGAAACCACAGGTTGCGAAGTTAAAGAAAAACGGTGAATATCAAGTGGACAAACCGAGAAATTCTTCAAATTTTGCAAACTCAAGTTTACAAAGCATCGTTTTTTACTAAACTCAGCCGATTTGTCCGCGCACACGTATACACGCATATTTTTAATGTAAAATAAATTTTGAATGTAAGCAATATACATAAATATGCATAAATTTCGTGTATTTATTCATAAATATTCATATTTTTTGTATAAATATGAATATTTTTGCAAAATTTATGAAAAAAGGACTTGATTTTTTGCGATACGGGTGTATAATAGTGCGTATAGTACAAAGGGTTGCAGAAATACACGCGTTTCTGTACCGATAAAGGAGATTTTCAAAATGAAAGAAATCAAAAAGGTTGTTCTCGCATATTCGGGAGGACTTGATACATCAATTATTATTCCCTGGCTTAAAGAAAATTACAACAACTGTGAAGTAGTTGCCGTTTCGGGTGACGTCGGTCAGGGTACCGAGCTTGACGGCCTTGAAGAAAAGGCATTGAAGACGGGTGCTTCCAAGCTTTACGTTCTTGATCTTAAAAAGGAATATGTTGAGGATTACATCTGGCCCTGCCTTAAAGCCGGTGCCGATTACGAGTCGTATTTGCTCGGCACTTCTCACGCCCGTCCCTGCATTGCCAAGGCTTTGGCCGAGATTGCCAAGAAGGAAAATGCCGATGCCATCTGCCACGGCTGTACCGGTAAGGGTAACGACCAGGTTCGTTTTGAACTGACCCTTAAAGCTTTCGCTCCCGACCTTACCATCATCGCTCCGTGGAGAGAGTGGGACATCAAGTCCCGTGAAGAGGAGATTGAGTATGCCGAGGCACACAACATCCCCTTGAAGATAAACAGAGAAACCAACTATTCTAAAGATAAGAACGTATGGCATCTGTCCCACGAGGGTATGGATCTTGAGGATCCCGCCAACGAGCCGCTTTATAATAAGGAAGGCTTCCTTGAAATGGGCGTCAGCCCCGAGCAGGCTCCCGACACTCCTACCTACGTTACCATCCACTTTGAAAAGGGTGTTCCCACCGCAGTTGACGGTGTTGAGATGGACGGCCTTAAGATTGTCGAGACCCTCAATGAGATCGGCGGTAAGAACGGCATCGGTCTTCTCGACCTTGTTGAGAACCGTCTTGTCGGTATGAAGAGCCGTGGTGTTTACGAGACTCCCGGCGGCGCTATTCTTTACAAAGCACATGAGGTTCTCGAGACCATCACTCTCGACCGTGACACCTCGCATTACAAGAAGCTGGTTGCTCAGAAGTTTGGCGAGCTGGTTTACTTCGGTCAGTGGTTTACTCCGTTAAGAGAAGCCCTTTCGGCCTTCGTTGACAAGACCCAGGAGAACGTTTGCGGTGACGTAAAACTTAAACTCTACAAGGGCAATATGATCAACGCAGGCGTCACCTCTCCGTATTCGCTGTATGACGATGAGATCGCATCGTTCGGCGACGACGAGGGCGCTTACGACCAGAAGGATTCGGCAGGCTTCATCAACCTGTTCGGTCTGCCCATTAAGGTTCAGGCCAAGCTCAACGAGAAACTCGGTAAACTTTAATTAAAAACGACGCGGCGGAAATTTTCCGCCGCGCCTTGTGGCTTTTATATGAATGCAAGAGACGGCTCCCGTCGTTTGCAAAAAAGATTCTTCGGCTGTAAACAGCCTCAGAATGACACGGTAATATGAGAATGTGTCATCCTGAGCGTAGCGAAGGATCTTAAATCCATTTTTCAGGAGTAAAATATGAAACTTTGGACAGGAAGATTTAAAAAGGAACTTGATCCCAGAACCAACGACTTTAACCGTTCGTTGCCGTTTGACAGCCGTATGTACCGTCAGGACATAATGGGCTCTCTGGCACACGCCAAAATGCTTGGAAAATGCGGCATTATTCCGAAGGCCGACTGCGATAAGATTCTTGACGGTCTTGCAGGTATACTTTCCGACATCGACAACGGTGTTCTGGTTTTCGATGATGTTTCGGAGGATATTCACACCTTTGTTGAGGCCGAATTGACCAAGCGTATCGGTGACGCAGGTAAACGTCTGCACACCGCCCGCAGCCGTAACGATCAGGTCGCGTTGGACATTCGTCTTTATTTGCGCGACGAATGTGATGCTTTGTTAGAAATGCTTAAGGAATACGTTTCGGTCATTGCCGAAAAGGCGGCCGAATATTCTGAGACCGTTATGCCGGGTTACACCCATCTTCAGCGCGCACAGCCCATCGTTTTCGGCCATCAGTTGTTGGCTTATGCCGAAATGGCAATGCGTGACATCGACCGCATTAAGGACTGCCGCAAGCGTATGAACGTGTCACCCTTGGGCTCCTGCGCTCTGGCAGGTACTACATATCCTTTGGACCGTGAATACGTTGCCGAGCAGTTGGGTATGGACGGCGTGACCTTTAATAGTCTCGACGGCGTTTCTGACCGTGACTTCGTTCTGGAACTGACCTCGGCGCTGTCAATTATTATGGTTCACCTCTCCCGTTTTTCGGAGGAAATGATACTGTGGTGCTCGGGCGAGTTCAGATTTATCGAGCTTGACGATGCTTTTTCAACGGGATCGTCCATTATGCCGCAGAAAAAGAACCCCGATATTGCCGAGCTTGTCCGCGGAAAGGCGGGACGTGTGTTCGGTGACAGTATGACTCTGCTTACCGCAATGAAGGGCATTCCGTTGGCCTATAATAAGGATATGCAGGAGGACAAGGAAGCGGTGTTTGATGCAGTTGATACCGTTGAAAAATGTCTTACCGCATTCATTCCGATGCTCGACACAATGAAGGTCAATGCCAAGAATATGAGAAAGGCCGCCTCGTTCGGTTTCATTAACGCTACCGACTGTGCCGACTGGTTGGTCGGTCAGGGGTTGCCGTTCAGAGACGCCTATAAGGCGACGGGTGAGCTGGTCGCAAGATGTATTGAACTCAATACCTCGCTCGAAGAGCTTCCGCTCGACGAGTACAAGAAGGTCTGTGACCTGTTTAACGACGGAGTTTACGGTGCCATCGACCTTGATAAGTGCGTCCGTGACCGTACCGTTTTGGGCGGTCCCGCACCCGAGAACGTCAAAAGTGAGGCCGAAAAACTCAAAAACAGGCTTTCAAAAATCTGATTTTCTTACATTATATATAATATATATGGGCTGTCCCGTTAAGCATTTACTTGTATAAGTGTTGTTAATGAGACAGCCCATTTGTTTATTTTTTGTGAACAAATAAAGAAATTTCTTGCAATAAGCCGTGAGTGCCAGTATAATGAAAAAGATATCTAAGAAAAGTATTGTAAAATTTGAAAGGCAGGATTATTATGAAGCAACTTTACTCATTTTCAGCGAAGTTACTGAGCCTTGTTTTGACAGCAGTATTGCTGTTCTCGTTTATGTCGGTCGGTGTCAGCGCCGCCGTCGTAGCTGCAACCGAGTCGGTCATTTCGACCTACGTTGCCGATTTTGAGGATAACTATTATTCAAACCTTAAAAGTGACAATTGCAACGCAGGTGCCATCTCTGAGGATAACGGCAGTAAGGTCCTTGACTTTACCGTTAATTCGTCGGCACAGAATTACCGTTTTGAGATCCACAATTCCAAAAACGGCGATTTTATGCTGCAGGACGGAAAGGTGTATGCCGTCACCGTTAATTATAAGGTAGTGCGTATCGGCGGTGAGGACACCTCGGCCGCAACCTTTATCAACCTTGTCCGTTATACCGGTAAGGGCAACGAGCTGGTCAAGGTCAACATTTTCCCCAATTCGACCTATTATCCCGGCGACACCACCGATTGGGTGACCCAGACCATCGTTTTCAAGGCAAGTACCGCTTCGTCGCCCGAATATAGCCGTCTGGCCGTCAACGTTGTCTCGGCTTCCTGTCCCGAACTTGCAAGTAACATTACCGACAACACCACTTCGATTCTTTTCGACAACGTGACCGTTACCGAGTGCAACGAAAACACCAAGTCGATTGAGTTTGTGACCAACGGCGGCAGTTATTGTGATACCATTCTTGGCGCACAGGGTCAGGCGATTACTCTGCCCGAACCCACACGCGAGCTTTATAAATTCGCAGGATGGTACAAGGATCCCGATCTTACAAGTAAATTCAACGGCACTACGATGCCGTCCAACCTTACCACCAAGCTTTACGCCAAGTGGGAGGTTGCTGAAGATGCCGTCGTTATAACCTACGTTTCCAATAGCGGCGAAAAGCTGCCCGTGTCGGTCGGCCGTGAGGGTGACGCCTTGACCATGCCGACCTTAGAGCGTATGAACTTCAATTTCGCAGGTTGGTTCAATGCCGATTACACCCAACGTATGGATATGAAAACCTTCCCCGCTGAAAGCACCGACGTTTTCGCCAAGTGGGAAGCCATTCCGATGTTGGCCAACTTTGAAAACAAGGATGCTTACGATAAACCCAACAACGGCACCTTTACTATGCGTTGCCTTATCGGTGACGACAAATATAAGTCGGTGAAGGATGCTTACAATAGTGAGTATGCTTTGCACTATTCGTTCCAGCGCGGTTTCGACCTCAGCGGTTCAAGCGGCAAGAGCGCCCTTGCAGGTGTTATGCTCAAGGACGAGTACGGCAATTACATCCGTCCCGTCGCAGGTAAGACCTACGTTGTCTCGTTCAAGTATAAGGTCATCAAGTACATAAGCGCGAGAGCCTCCATTTCGCTCATCGCTTCGGCCTCTAACGGCCCGTGGACCGACCGTAACCCCATAAATGGGGCCACGTTGCCTTATGACGCGAGTGACGTCGGCAAGGGTTGGCAGTCGCACAGCTTCACCGTTGAGTGGAGTGAGAAGAAGTCCGGCTCGAACTATCTGAACTTTGCTATCGGAGGCGAAAGCGAAATTTACGTTGACGACGTTGTTGTTTATGAGTACGATAAGCAGTTCAAGCCTCAGCCCGATAAGGCTATGCTTTGCTTTGAGACTAACGGTGCCGACCGCGTTGATACCGTCTATGCGGACCGCGGTTCTGAGTATACCTTACCCGAGCTTACCCGTGAAGGCTACCGTTTCCTCGGTTGGACTATGGACCCCGAAGGACTTGTTTCGGTTGAGACCGAGGCTATCAAGCTTGAGAAGTCCTACACCAAGATTTATGCCGACTGGTATAAGATTCCTCCCGTGGTCGATGAGCCTGAACCCGAGCCCGAATCCGAGCCCAAGCCGGAAGCAAAAGACGATAATAACGGATATATTCTTTACATTATAATAGGCGCTGTGGCCGTCGTGGTTATTGCCGCAGCGGTTGTTGTGATAGTTGTTGTCGCTAAACGTAAAAAGAAAAAAGCGTAATGTGAATTTCAAGCCGTGCGGCCCTTTGGCCGCACGGCGTTTGTTTTGGATAAGGAGAAAGGCAATAAAAAGTATATAGGCAAAATAAACAATAATCAAAGTTATATTTTGGCTATTTATACTTAACAAAATTCTTGCAATTCTTGCGTTGCTTTGCTATAATATGGTTAAGAGTGGCGCTATATCCGCATTTTTGCGTTTTGATATGGTTTTAACTCATTATATTTCCTAAAGGAGAATGTTTATGATGACAAGGAACATCAGAAAAATCGTCAGCATTTTGTGCGCTGTCGCAATTCTGCTGTCTCTCTGCGCAGTCTCGTTTACCGGTTCTTCTTCGGCAGCTATCGGCTCTGAAGATAAGGTAAGCAATCAGACTGTATGGCAGAGCAATGCAGTAGAGTTGGATCTTACATTTGACGGCACCACCCCCGGTGGTATTCCGTTGGCTACTTCCGGCACTAAGAAGTATGAGAACGGCGCGTTTGTGTACGGTAACGACGGCGGTGCTATGGGCGCTGCATGGCTTGGTAAGGATGCAAGTGTTACCACCATTTCCACCAGAACTTCTTACACTACCGCTAACTCGCCTAAGGCTAACCTTTTCCTGCTTAAGGCTAACACCACTTATAAGTTGACTTATAAGATCGCTTACCGCAATGATGCTCCTCAGAACCTTCGTGTTCAGTGGATGGCAGCTACCGACCCGTATCTTTCTTCGGGTCACGGTCGTGGTGACGGTCTTATCACTAAGGCTACTATGATCGACGGTATTGACGTTAAGGCTCCCGCACCCGCAGGTGGCACCACCTACGGCGCTTGGCAGGAAGAGACCCTTATCTTCACTATGGGCAATGCCGATAAGTATCTCGGCCTTCGTCAGGATACGAGTGCCGGCGGTCAGAAGATCTTCAAGTTCGATTACATCAAGATCGAGAGCGGTACCGTTTCGACTCAGCAAGTTTGGGAAGCTCTTGACAATGAGTATAAGTTCGATTATACCAACGAAGCAAACCAGACTCAGGTCACCGACAGAATGGACGTTTTGTGGAACGGTAGTACAGCAAATGCTCACTATTCTTGGTACAACTGGAATAGTTACACCACCCACGAGTCCAACTCGAAGAGGGATGACGAGTTTATCAATGATCCCTCTTACCCCGGCCTCCCCGGTTTTAGCGCTGAGGGCATGAAGTTCAATATTGCTAAGAAAGCGGATATTGTAGAAGAGGCAACCTTTAATGGCAAGGCTTGGGCAAGTAACGCTCTTATCTATGATCCCGACATTGGCTACGCAGGTACCAACAACGGCTACATCAGACTCAGAGATAACGCTTCTTACATCATCAGCGTTAAGTATAAGGTTACCCAGATTACAGACTCTTGCGTAAAATTCGGTATCGGCGCTATGAATGCCGTTAACTCGGGCTCTATGTCAGTTCTCCCCGGCAGCCTTGTAACTCATTATAAGGATTTTGACGGTATGAACGAGTGGCAGACTCTTAATGTTGCTATTGATACTGCTGCTAACGAGAGTTATGCCGATAAGTTCCTCACCCTTACCGGTGCAGTGACCACCAATGCAAAGTGGGCAACCATCGTTGTAGATTCTGTTACCGTTAAGGAAAAGAGAGATCCTCAGAACGGTGTTGCAATCGTTGAGACCTACAGTGACGGCGCAAAGACTGTCGAATTTGCTACCCCCGATACACTTTTCACCCTTGATGTTCCTGATAATACTGAAGATAAAGGCTTCGCAGGTTGGTACACCAGTGTTGACTATGACGAAACCACCAAGGTTGACATTGCAAACTTCAAGCCTCAGGCAGGCACCACCAAGCTTTATGCTAAGTGGATCAATACCGTTTGCAAGGTCACCTTCAACGTAAACGGCGTTAAGGAGACCAAGAAGGTTGCAGTTGGCGAGGCTCTTCCCAGAGCTGACCGTCCTAACGCAAACCTCTTCTTCGAAGGTTGGTATACTGACATTGGTTACACCAATAAGATTACTGAGGTTCCCGAAATCGGCGCTCTTGAGATCTTTGCTAAGTTCACCGGCGCTTATTTCCCCTTCAACAACGGCGGTTACAAGAACGGTACCGGAGAAGCCGAGATCGTTGTTGATCCCGACGATGCCAATAACAATGTATTGAAGTTCTTTGCAGGCAACAACAACCGTCCTAACTTCTACTTTACTACACTTGATGATGCCCGTGCAGGTAAGTTTGCACTCGAGACCAACACAACCTACTATTACTCGTTCAGAGTTAAGGTTGCTCCCGAAAGCACTGGCGCCGGTATCACCTTCTATCAGGGTGCAGATCCCACGGCAGACGGCGAAAGAACTACGCTCTTCACCGCAGGAAATACCGCTGCAAACACCACCGAAGAAAACAGCAAGTGGACTACCTACAGCGGTAGCTTCACTACTAAAGATACCTTCTATCTCAACCGTGTAAACTGGGCATATCAGGATAGATTGTACTTCACTGTCTATCCCGGTAACGGTGACGTGAATAAGAACAATAAGATCGATGGAGATGAGGTTGAAAAACAGGTTACCCTTTATGTCGATGACTTTGTAATTTACAAGGCACTTAAAGAGGCTCCCGAGGGCGCAACTACCATTTCCTTCAACACTAACGG